>PMSX01000018.1 GCA_003167495.1 Bryobacterales bacterium
GTGTCCTCGCCTGTATCGCATCGCATTCAGCCTTGGCTTCCGCGCTCACTCCGAAGAACGGACGCGCTGCTGGCATCCGTGAAGTACCGAATTGCTGAAAGTGCGCCACCAGCTCATCTCCTTCGATGGCCACGAACGCCGAATCCTCTCCAAGCGACCCGCTCATAATCGATTCTTCCAACTCCCCGAAGCGAAGCCTTGGGGTGCTCGGCGAGATAGCCCCAATCTTTTCCTTGCGACGGATCGTTGATGGGGCGAGTGGTATGGCCGGCATGACCGGGCTTCCAACCATTTCCGGTGTGGTAAGTTGTTCGCCTGCCTCAATCATGCCCCGGCAATCAAACTTGATTGCATCGGCCATCTCACGCACCATACGCGTCATCTGGGCGTGAACGGATTCGCGTAGGGTGTCGATATTGGGCATGGCCTAGTTGTCCCCCTCATCTGCCGATTGCGACGGATCGATCAGGCTTTCCTCCCAAAGGACTGTGAAACACGGCATGATGGAACCACGCGATATTGCCGCCCATTCGGTAGGTGTCTTGGTGGCATACCACCGGGCCAACTGACTGCCACCGGGCTGCTGCTCGTTCACCGCCGCCTTCACGAGCGCCTCCCCGATGAGCAGGTTGTCCTCCAAGGATTCCAGATCGGCAATCGTCTGGGCGCTGTCTGGCTTGGCGTATATCAACAAAATTCCGTAGTGCCCGGCATGTTCGGCCACATCCTGAATCTGATCAAACTTCAGGGCGTCATCCGCCGTGAGAATGAATGCCGATGGTAAATCCACTGCACCAAGAATAGACGGGCTTGGCCATCCGCGAGACACTGTCTTGAATTGTCCGGTGCCCTGCACAAGTTGCTTGAGACCGACCGCAATCGTCTGCTTGATAGGATAGGTGGCCTGCATGTCAGGTGTTCAAACTCCATGTCGTATAGTGGTCAAGCGTCTGCCTGCACTTGGGCGATATGTCCACGATCTTGTATTGCTCAGTGCCCGCCTCGGTGAATCGGTCGGTGAGTTTCCCAAGTCGCTTCAGTTCCGAGTAAATCCATACCGCCTCCGATACAAGAGCCACGTACAAATCCCTCGGAAGATTGTCCACCGTCGCATATCCCGCCGTATAATTCACGAACACATTGGGACGGTCTGATCGGCAGAATGTTTGACCGCCATATAGGAACAGTTCCGAACCGCTGAAACCATACCCGCAAGAATTGACCAGATAGGCTCCATTCGCGTCCTGTGGACATGCCGCAATGGAGCAGTTGTTGACGGACAGGTATGTGACCGCCGTGATTGGTTGCTGGTTGATGACCAGCGCAACCCCACCGTTGCCTCGATATTGCTCTTGGTATGTCCCCTGAAGGAATTGCTGCCCGCAGTATGTACGCGCAAGGTCAGAGACGTATCCAGCGAGTAGATTGACTTGTGTGTCAACGGTGTCGCCGGATATCGTCCCCGCCAAAAGCGACCGAATATCGTTCGGATTTACAAGCAGCGATGCCATTCATTCACACTTGCGCTTATTGCACGTTGGTTTGGGTGCCCATGGTAATCACAGGCTCGGCTGTCGTGGCCGGCGAGGTAGCGATGTTCTTGATGGCCGGGAACGCGGGCGGGAAATAGACCTCCGCCAGTTGTTCCGAGTACACGCCGTTCTCATAGCGCCGGGTGCGAATCGGCCATTGGAAAGCGTAGTAGTCACGGCGGGCGCGGACCTGCGCCAGATTGCCGACGTTGTTCATCGCGTAGGGCAGTGTCTCGGTCCAGCCCAGGGCATTACCCGGAGGTAGATAAGGGTGCACGATGATATCCACGGAACTCTGGAACGCGAAGAACGGATTGATGAGCTTCGGAATCTGGAATCCACCCACGATGCGATTGGTTTCTCCACCCTCATAACCCTCAATCATGCGGACCAGAGGAGCACCGCCATTCGCAACCACCAGGTTCTTGATCGCCTGTCCAACATCGGCGGAAACGTAGAACCGCTGTGGCCCGAACTTCCATTTGGTCCAGAGCGTATAGAACATGGTGTTGAACGTGGTGATTCCACCGGCGCCATCGGATGTCATCACGGCGCCGTCGAGCGAGGCGCTGTATCCGCCCGGGAAGGTGCCGGACTGCGAGACATTGTTTCCTTGGAAGAAGTTGTTGCCACCGGGCACGCTGGCCGGATTGATATATGCCGACAGGCTCCCGAGCGCCTGCGTCCAGATACCGTCGAACACGAGAATGTTGGCGCTGCGGTCGTTGTTCACGAGATCCGTGGGCAACCATGCCAAATTCGTATAGGTCAGCGCGCCGAGCACGCATGAATTTAGGTTGCTGTAACCGGCGAACTGATATTGTCCGGTTGAAGCTGTGGCCAAAAACCAGCAATAGGCATAGGCGTTCGGTATGCTCGTGCAGGATGCGGTAATGTATCCGCCCGTGCTGCTTGTGCCGGACGAACTGGCGGCGCTCGCCTTGCTGCAACCGTTGTTATAAACGGTCGTGGTGCCGTCGAGATTCTGGCGCGTAATGGTCGCGGTGCCGGCAGCGCTCAGGAGCGATCCGCCCGTTGTCGCCAGAGAGGTGTTTCCCGTGGGATCGACAATGCGAGTCATATCCATGCTCAGGGCCACAACCTTTAGGTAATAGGTCGAGCCGTTGCCGAGAGTTCCACCGGTACCAGCGGGACTGGTCGTGGCCAGCGTGGCTGCCGCCGGCGCGCCGAGAGCAAAGCTGCCGTTATTGAGTTCGCTGGGCAAACCGATGCCGCCCATGAGCAGCAACTCCTCCGAATACGTCAACGCCTGGATGGTCTGCAATACGGCGAGGGCCTTCACGTCCTGATAGCCCTGCGAGGCCGTGTCCATTTCAAACGTGACGTAGTTTTCCAAACCGATTGACCGGAATACCGCCGTCATGGCGAAATCGCGCTGACTGATCGCTCCGCCTCGTGTGCCTTCCGAAATGCCCACGCCGGTTGCGCCTTCGTTGATACTCACGACGGCGCGCCAGTTGGCAGCCGTCCCGGTGCCGGGGACGCGCGGGGTGCTGTTACGAATCGGGCTGAATACCGGGTAGAGGAGCTTCATCGGCGCTTCGAGATCGTATTGGACCGGGCCAGTGACAGGCGATGTGGGTATGCCCCATGCCTTTGTTACACCATCGGACGCCCGGAACATATCCAGCAATTCCAGATAAGCGCGGGCGGTGTTCACGTTCTGTCGAACCAGACGAAGCCCGGAGGCCACAACACTTTGCGCGCTCTGCGAGAAGTCACCCGAAACCTTGGTGAGGCCATGGGATTCCTCGGAGACGCGAGCCATTACTTCATCGTCCTTCATCTTGCGGATGGTAGAGTCGTCGGCTCGACCCCGGAGAGGCACGCGGCCCTTGGGAAGATTTCCAGAGGAAGCAATCAGGGCTTCGAGTCCGGCGTCAATCGTTTGGAATCGGGATTTCATAATCGGTATTCTCCTTGGTTAGGCAAAATTAATTCATCGCCGCGAGCACCTTGGTCAACTGACCGTTGCCCTTGGAATCATCTTCCTTCTTCAAAAGTTCGGACACGATTTCCTCGCGCGGTCGATCCGGCATTTCCAGCATGAACTTGGTCAACAGCGACAGGCGTTTGACCATGCCGTCGAAGTCATCGGACAGTTTCTTGAAATCCTCGCCGGAGACTTCGGATTCGATTGTGTCGCCGGAAGACTTGGCGAGCGACAATTTGCCGAATGCGGCGGAGAACTTCGAGAACGCATCGCGCATCTTGGTCATTGCCGACTTCCGCATCTTGGCGGCGTTCTTGCGTTTTTCCTCGTCCTTGCCGTCGCCCTCTTCCTCGTCGGCGGCATCCATTTCCTTGCAGGCCATCTCCATGCAGTCAGCGGCCTTGGTGACCCCATCGACCGCCTTGCCGGCGTAAACCGCGCTGCTCTTTTGAACTTCCTGGATGGCGGCGATAATGCGTTCGTTGGCTGCGCCCTGCTCCGTGGTCTGCCGATTGCCGGACTGAATTGCCTTGACGATGGCGTCGGCTAGATCGCCGTTGCCATTTGGCGCGGGATCAGCCTTTCTGCCGCCAATGCCCTTGGCAATCGTTTCGAGTTCCGTAAGTAACGTCTTATCGGAATCGCTCAGGTCGTCCGCCTTTCGGAGGTCATCAATCTGTGATTGCAATTTCTTAACGGCATCAGCTTTCATAACTGTCTCCTTGGGGGGATGGTTTTCGGGAAAAGAAGAAGCCGAACCGCAAACACAATGTTCTCGGTCGGCTCCGCAGGTTGCACACCCGGCTCGCGCTGTCTGTCTGTCGCCGGTTGACGGTAAATCCTTGTTGGTTGGAGAATTACTACCGGACTTGCGTATTGTCAACAGAAAATCTCCGAATTGTATTTCAGTCGATCCGTCGTCGGGATTCTCGGAAACCTTTCCGAAGGACAAAACGCACTCTGGATTGGCGGGCCGGTCAACGAGAGAAATCTCATTCAGCACGAGCCGAATGATCTCTTTTCCGGCCTTCAATACCTTGCGGCCACCGATGCTGAATCCCTTCAGTACACCTTTCAGAACCTTGTCTTTCGAGTCCGGGTTGACCACGCGCGCCCTTATAAATAGGCCCTTATCATCGACATGGGCATCTTCAACCTTGCCGGCGGCGATGTTGGAGTGCATCTCCCGGAGGTTGGCCCATTTCATGTAGTCAGGAAGAGCATCCTTGATCGCATCCAGCGTCACGATGTCCCCCTGATCGTCCAGTTTGTCGGTGGAAGCGTAGCCCTCCACGATGACATCGCCGTTGTCCTCAGTTGTACCGGTGAATTTGAAGAACCAGCCGAAAGATTTTTCTATGGTGACGGGTTTTGGGATACTCATTGGACGGCTCCTGAAACGTTATCGACCTGCGTTGTCACGGTGATGGATGCGTTGGTTGATGCCTGTGGTTGCAGCACGAATCCCGGCGTTGCTGAGGCCGGCCAGTTGCTCACGCATCCGATAATCTCCCAAGGCCCGGCGGAATTGGTGATGCCCATGGCCGGAAATCCTATGCCATTTCCTAGACATATGTTTATCAACATGACGCCATTGCTCAGAATTCCAATGGTCGAGAAATTGGAGTAGATGCAGGACAGGCGCGTAGAAGAATAGAGGGATTGCTGTGCAATCGGTGTGAGTGCATTCACGGCATTGGTGGCCTGAACTGCAGTAAGTCCCAAATTGGTAAATACTGGCACGAGCCACGCAACGATCTGCGCCGTGTTGGTTGGAGTGAGGGCCGGGCATGGGTCGGATGCGAAGACAGGCATGGCCAGCAATGCGAGAAGAACGGATAGTTTAATTACGCGCATGGCTGGGCACCTCCAAAAAATCGTATTCCACGTCACATCGACAATCCGGGTGAACATCAGTATCCGAACCAGAAGGAAACTCTTCGTCAATCGGAATCCATCCAACATCCTCATCGGCGAGACAATAAGGGCAAACTTTTTCATCCCCTGCCGTTACTCTTCGTTTCCGGTTCATGCCGGCGTCGCGGGCAATGGCACCCGCCACGAGTCGCACGACACGCCCTACCTCTGTGATGGAAATTGTCTGT
Organism: Bryobacterales bacterium; assembly: GCA_003167495.1. Classification (GTDB taxonomy): domain Bacteria; phylum Acidobacteriota; class Terriglobia; order Bryobacterales; family Bryobacteraceae; genus Bog-105. Next base: position 5,592 of record PMSX01000018.1, read on the forward strand.
GCGCGTTGCGGATCAAATGCGCCGGTGACCAGCAGCGCCGCCGCCAGCCGTTTGTAATCCCAGTTTTCTTTTACCGCCTGATTGATGGCCTTGTGCGCTTCATCCCGAACGTCGTCGCTGATGGCCCATCCCGGCGTCTCGTTCGTCTCATGCCCATGGTGCGGAGTGCCGACGATCTGCGCGGCGCGTTGATCGGCAATATCCATACCAATCTTTTCCCACCGCTCCGCATTATCCAGCGATGGATCGAAATGCGCCACTGTCTCCACTGCTGCCAGTCTCAGGACTTCCGCGACCGGTTCATACTGCTCGTGCCAACCCTGCGTCATCCAGTGGTCAAAATGAGCCCGGGCATTGGCCTGAAGAATCAGCAATGCCGCCTCATCGCGGTGACGGCGTTTACCAGTTGAGCGAGCGTTCGCTGTCCCCACACTTAAACGCGCGAGAGTTTCAGCCTTGAGGGCGAACGCCCGCTGCAACCGATTCTTGAGCACCGTGACCTGGGCTTCAAACTTGGGATCCGTCCGCGCAATCATCACAGGTCTTTTTTTTTGAGTATCCCCATTTCCGTTGCCAGCCAATTTTCCATATGGGCGAAGATCGTTCCGGTGCCGGCGCTCCAAACCGCGCGGCTCTGGATTTGGATTGCCGGGTGAAGCCATGGGACGACCACCGGGATTGGGCTGTTTCTTGGCGGCAATGGCGTCTAGTTCCGATTGCTCCAGGGGTTCCTTGCCGAGTTCGGACCGGATTTCGTTGATCTTCAAGATGCTGTCATTCACATAGAGGTGGTACATCTGGGCCTCTTGCAGAGGGTCAGTATGGCGTTGTCTCTGCCACACAAATTCTATGTCGGTGTATCCCCACCCAATCCGAATGAGTTCGTCAAAGCTGCATTTGAAGTGGTTGAGCATCGGCATCGAACCCTCGCGGTCTGCCGCTTCTTGCTCGGATTGTTTCGAGGCCCCTCGCGCCGTGCGAATCAGCGGCATCGGCGATACTCCGAAAAAGAAGCAGATCACACGGGCGAGCCATTCGTCCATCTCGTCTTTGAGATGCGAGGCCGGCGCCGTCCACGGTTTCATCGGGCCCGGTATGACGCGCATCTTGTGGCGCTCGCGAAGATTTCCTGACATCAACTCGTTCCAGTACGACATGAATTCTTTGATCTGGCTTGGAGTCCAATTTTCCGGAGCTTGCAGCACGTTTTCTCCACGCGCGCCGTCCGTGTAGTAGGCGAGTTGTGAGAATTGTCTTCGGATGGCGATATTGATCGTGACCAGGGCCATCTCGATTGGTCCCAGTCCGTAGACACGATTGGTGCGGACATTCTTGGGAAAATAGAAAACTTCTTCGCTGGTATAATCGAGCGCGGGCAGTCCCTTGATGACTTGCTGATAGGCAATTCCCGGGGGTTCGGGGGTGCGACCATGATAATCAATCTTGCGAGCGATGGTCGCGCCGTCGATGGCAATGAAGGAGTGTGGCTTTCTGCTGAATGTACGCTGGATAAAAAGTGTGGGCGCATCTATCGCCAGCGCGTCCTCGGTCAACATTCCCAGCCATTGTGGAAACGTGTGCTCGTTGTCCGGCTTCTTGAAGAACGTCCTGACCTCATCAATCCGCGACCGCATTTCCTCGGGTATGGCCTTCGGGTTGGATTTGGATTTACCACGCAAGTTCTCATCCACAGGAACAATATCGTAATCCTGAGACGTGATTTTGTTCTTAGCGTGTTCCAAGGCTCCCCGGGCCAGGTCATATCCATCCGACCAGTCGCGCAGCAATTGAAAGCTCACGCTCTCATAAGCGCGGGGCATGATCTGCATGTTGTAGTAGTACGGGTAATCAAGTTGCCGGGGCGCGGCATCGGGCGGGGCGAGTGGTGAGAGCCCGCGTCCCGGCGGGAAGAAGGCACGAGGATCACCGAAAAGTGCATATTCGAGTCCTTGAACGGCCCGGCGTCCGAATGGCGCTGGGTCTGGAATGGCGGTGCCGGATTGAGCGGCCAACATCAGGGCTTCAGCCGGCACATCGCCGCGTATGGCGTGGAAGGCGGCTTTCTGGATTCGTGAACCCAATCCGGTTCCCGCATTCAGATTTACACCGGCCAGTCGATAAGCGTCGTGAGCGATCTGTGAGGCATCGCTCTCGGCATCTTTGCTGGCCCGGGCGTTTGGACTCGCGCTCCTTGGCGCGGGCTTTGACATTTCCTACGAGGAAGTAAACCCTGGCAGGGAGATTGTCAACACTTCCCGTCTATCGGTGACCATGCTTTGCGTGAGGCTTGGGGGCGACGGGAACCTCGGCGGGCACCGGCGTCAACGTCATGGACATCCTCGACAGGCTGGCGGGGTCGCCAACAATCGTCAGCGCGACGGCTACTTTTCCGGCGTTGGGGTCTTGGTTCTTTTCGCCTTTCACTTGCGGATTGCAAGCCATGGCGATGATTACAGAGACTCCGGTTGCTTTCGCGGTCTTATCTACCGGAAGCACGAGCGCGGTGGAAATGTTACCATCGTCAGTGGCCTTGGCCGTAGCGTAGTCGGGGTTGCTGGATACCCATTTCACTTCCACGTTCTCGGCGGCGATAAATTCGTGGAATGTGGCTGTGGCGATAAGGCCGTTGGGGGTAAGCGGGGTTGCGTTTTCCATGTGATAGACTCCAGATTGAATTGTTGGTTGCTATGAATAGAGCTTCCGCTATGGCCGCAGATTACGCCATAAGGTATTGACCCCACCCCCGCCTCCTCGGGTCTCCCCTCTGTTTCCAAAGGAGAGTGTCGAGACTACGGGGTAGTCGTTTCGGTTGCGGTCGTCGATGCCACCGGTGCCGGCGCGGGAGCCGGTACGATGTTCACGATGTTCGCCACTGACTGTTTGAGCGCGTTGAAGTCCGCCTGTTGCTGGTCGTTCAACCCGACGCTCGATAGCGAGTTTTGCAGATTGGTGATCTGCGTCGTAATCGCTGTAGCCGCCGTATTGAGCGCGGTCGTCAATGCCCCGATGTCCGTGTCCACTTGAGCGATTGTTTCGTCTGCCATGATTTCCTCCTTTCCGATTTTGTCCAGCTTACATTCTATTCGTTCCAAAGTCTCCATCAGACGACGAAACTCTCGTCGGCTCACTTCGTCACCATTTTGTTTAGCCACAGCGCGGCGACCAATCGACTTCGGTTCGGAGAGACGTCCGAGTGGGGACTCAATGAGTCCACGTAATTCTCCACCTTTCTACTGTCGAGATATAAAATAGGGGGCATCGTTTGTACAGCATCCGGTTTGATGACATACCTCTGGGTACGAGGAAAGAAGCATTGCGGCGTTATCACTCCGGGCACCTCACGGCCACGCCGTTGACGAACAATCCGGTATCGCCATCCACGATGACACTCGCTGATTCCGCCGGTCGCAGTTCGCAAAGTGAGATGCTATGGACGGTGGCAATCTGCGGGCTGTTACCCTTGGCATTGAGCGCGGCGCATGTGTCGCCCGATTTGATGGCGGATGCGCTGACCCATTCATTTTTCACGAGCAACAAGCATTCCATACCGCAGAGCAGTGATAGCGCCCTACCCGCGCCCTCGTCGCTCATCAGGGAAATAAGAATCGCGTGAGTCATTGCCGGGGCGGGGGTGACGATAGCCTTCACCGGAACCAGTTTGAAGTTCGATGACAATACCAAGTCACCTACCTGCAAGACCGGGATCTTCTGGGTGATGTTCGGTGGCAGCGCCAGCGGCATTCTGCCGTGGTCCGTCCATGCGTGCTGCCGGGAGAGTAAAAAATTGTTCATCGCGCTCCTTCTCTGTTATCGAACCTTCCTACCATTGTCAACCCTAATGATAACTACCGGCCCAAGAAAGTTCTTCATCGGGCAACATCGGGCCGGCAGCGGCGAACATGGCATCCAGCCGCCTGATCTCCAGAAGGGTGAATTGCGCCATGTTGATGCTACCCTCTTTGTCCCAGATTTCGGCCTGAGCCTTGACCGCTCGCCGAATCTCGTTCACGTAATCCCGGCGGGTACAGTTGAGGGGATGCCCATGCCAGAGACAGCCGATGGCGCGTTTGGATATTTCCGTTGGCTCGCGCTGGAGTTGCGTCGGCACTCCTATTTGGATTTGGGTGTCCCGTCCCGTCAACTCTCCGGCCACGATGCCGCACCAATCCTCCGCCGTAGCTCCGCCAGACCCGCCGTCCAAGGCTTCGTAGAGCATTCTCAGGCTGTCTACACTGTGATTATATTCGTCCTTGGGCTCGTCTTCTCCCGCCTTCCACTCGTAACTCTCAAATTCGTTGATGGTATTTTCGCAGGATGGGTCAATCGTGAACCTTGGCAGGCCGTCGCCCTGAATCATCAGGCGATTTTGCAGGTAGGGAATACCGCCGGATTCCGGCCTGACCTTGCCCTTGGCCCCAATCAGCGACGTGTAGCTTGGCAGCGCATGGCGAAGATCAGCGATCAATAGCGCGGCGGAGTTGTCCACCGCCGCTGTCGAGGCCATGAATTCCAATGCCCATGCTCGTGTCAATCCGACATGCTCTGCCAGATGTACGTGGCTCCGATAGAACTCGCGAAAGACATGCCACCGCCGGTCGGTGTCCTCTCCCACCAACAGTGTCACCGCCGGGTCTGTCCACCCAGAATCGCAGCATAGATGCCATCGGCAGAATTCACTTTTCTCCCGGCTCCGAACGTGAACCTGCCTGTCAAACGTCGGGAACACCGCTCCCTCGGCGGTGGCCCATATATTTTCGAGAAGCCGTTTCCGCCGCACTCCCGATAGCGCCGCCAACGGCCGCATTCGGCGCCAGCCTTCCGCCGATAGAACGAACACCATTTCGTTTCGACGTACAACCGACAACTTTTCCACCTCATCATCCACGAGGTCGGGTGCTTCCTGAATGCTTTTTGGCCGGTGATAGCCCGAACCATATTTCTTCTGGAATTCTTCCTCGGTTAGAGACTTGTAAAGCTGTGGATTATCGGTATGTCGAGAATCGAGCATGGGTGTTCGACCGGCATCACAACGGACTTTCAACCAGTGTTTGGCCGGTCCCGGGTTGCAGTCGGCAAATGTCTGGGCGTGCGGATAAACCGCGCTTCGACCCGTTGTGCAGGTGGTCAGCTTCTCCCAGTCATCCTCGCGTAATTCTTCCGCCTGGCAGACGTAACAAAAATCTTTTTCACTGGAAAGCACTTTGTCGGCGTTGTCCATGCCGCAGACCCAGAGACGCGATCCGTTGGAATACTGATAGTGTTCGACACGTTCCCCACCGTATTTCGATATGATACCATGCTGGATTTCTGCCTTCAGCAGTCGCTCATAGGTCAGCAGCACGGATGCCGGCATGGATTTTAGTTCACGACGGATGATGACGCCCTGCGCGCCGGCGTACTTGGAAAGTATCAGGTGGGATTTCACACAGCAGGCAAGGCTCTTGCCTGTGTCGCGACCGCCACAGATCACCAGTTCCCGGTTCCAGCGGTGTTCGCCTTCAATCAGTTGCCGCTGCGCGCCCCGGGGGACGTAGGAGCCGGGCGGGGCTTTGTCACCGAGACAGCGGACTTCATAGGTCGGTCCGGGCATGGCCTTCTGTTACCATCAGTTTGCGGCCATTGCAATTCTTAAATCAGGACATCGCCCTCCAAACTTTGTGCTTGCATTCTTCCTACCTTTCGGAGTAAGGTTTCGGTATGAAAGCCATCGGTTACATCCGCGTGTCCACCGAAGAACAGGCCCGGGACGGTCAATCCCTCGAACGCCAGCAAGCCCTGATCCGCGCCGAGTCGGACCGCCAGCACTGGGAACTGACTTCCATCCTCCGCGATGAAGGCGTGTCCGGCGGCAAACCCGCCGCCAAACGCCCCGGGTTCTCGGCTCTCACCGACGCCATCCGAACGCGCGCCGCCGAAGTCGTTGTTGTCTCGGACATCTCCCGTCTCTCCCGCAGCCAGAAAGATACCCTGATCTTCATCGAGGACGTGTGCCTGCCTTCGCACGCGCACCTGTATGCCATCGACAAGGGGTTCATCGAGAACAATACCGTGTCCGGTACCATGGATCTCACCCTGCGCTCCCTGTTGGCCGAGGTTTACCGCAAGGAGATCAGTGAAAAAACCCTCCGGGCCATGGCCTTCAAACGTCAGCGCGGGGAATTGCTCGGGGGCTCAGGGCCTTTCGGGTTTTGCTCGGTCGATAACGGTAAACGTCGCATCGACCGGGATGGCCAGGAACGTATCATTTTCGACCTGGTACCATTGCCAGAAGAGCAGGCCACCATCCATAGGATTACAGCCCTTCACAAAGCAGGCGCCAGCCTTGCCGTTATCGCCCGCATACTCACCACCGATCTAGTCCCCACAAAACAGGGCAACTCACTCTGGTATCCATCTCAAATTAAAAGACTTGTAGAAAGAAAACAGCTATGAACTTTTGGGATGAACAGGTTCTCTGGATTGCTTCCCACACCGACCGCCCACGCTATTCGGTATTTGCGTTGCTCTGGGAATGGAAACTGTTTCGAGATGCAGAAAAAATCAGTCACTCATGCAAAAAACGCCTGAAATCTCAAGAACGCCGTCATGCAATCCGTTTTGAAAAACGACTGCGAAAAATAGTGTCCGAAACCAAAACGGCGCTTCGGGAAACGCAGCGTACAAGTCCAGTCATACTACGCCAACTCAGGAAAGATCGTCGCGACTTCTTTGTTGCACGAGATGATCCAAAACGTCCCGTAAATATCTGCCCCGATCTCTGGTCGGAACTCAAAAAAACAAAACGATGGGCTGAGAATCGAGGAATAAAATAATGTCCCGCCCACGCAAATCTTCCAAAGGCAAGGTCATCAAAATATCCGTTTCCATCACGCCGGAAGCCCTCAAAAAACTGCCCAAAAAAGGCCGAAGCGCGTTCGTTGACCGGTTACTCCTGAGAAAGGGGTAGTGGGCTACTTTACGTATAGTGCGTAATTACGCACTTTTTAGAGCAGAGTTCGTACAACGGTGCAATTAGTTGCACCCGGCACCCCCGAAACCTTAGCAAAAGTGGAGAATTTGGCGCCAGCCAAAACCACTTCCCCCAAATCTTGGTTTTTCCGGATGTGGGACTGCGCACGACTTAGGACGTCGCAGCGCCTAAAAAGAACATGCTGGTTATCAACGGGTTACGCTATCACCATAACACACCGCACGGTGTGTTATGCCTTCAAACCGAATCGCCCCCGACATTGACGTTAAACTGAATGTTTACTTGGCTTGTAGGCTGATCCCCGGTCATGCGGAGGATGCGGGCCATGAGCTCCAAGGCTTTGTGGCGGTCGTGGAGTTCTAGCTTGTAACCATACTTGTTGCGTTCCAGCGATTTCACCAGATGCCCATTCGCTGCTACCTTCTCGGGATCGAAGTCGAGGGTCGGTTTGCCTTCCTCGTCGAGTGCGAGGAAGTCGGAGATGTCGGTGCCTGCCACGGCTCCCAAGTCAGCCATTACCCGGTCCGGCGTGAGGTGAAGGGAGCGCATCATGGGGATCAATGCGGCCTGTATGCGCTGATTGCTCAGGAGTTTACTACCTTGTACATCGCAGGTGCCTGGGGAATACCCTGCACGCCTGGCGGCTTTGCTGGCGTTCCACGTCTTCAGGTACTCGTAGACGAAATCCCGCTGTTGACCCGTTAGCTTGGGCAACCTGATACGCTTTGCCTTTGGTTTGGCGGGGTTGTGCTCCAGGATGGCCGTGGTTGGAGCTGTGGGGCGGCTGGCTGCGTCTTCCATGGTGGGGAGCATACATTCTGGCCGAACGCCTGTCAACGTGTCCCTTGGGCTTGTTGTTGCCGAACAGGTGGACGGCGATCGGTTCCCATGATTCTGATTGCCGTCCTGACCGCTGGATTGTGTAAATAAAGGCAGAATCGTGTCGGAAAATCATACATTGAGTTGCAAGGGGTTACGCAATATGCGTCGGGATTGATTACATGTCGGAAAACCTTACATATCAATTCATTAGGGAAATTGCGAGGTTGTAAGTGGCATGGGGAGTGCTATTGAAGGGGAGCATGAAAAACAAAAACATTCCGAGCGGAGTCCGAAACGCAGCAATCCACGTTTACCAGTCCGGCGCAGAGGTCGGTCGGGAGCCGATAGACTTTTCGCAGTACCGTCTGTGGGCCGAAGTCCCGAGCGAAGTGTGTGAGGCGCACCGAGTCCTGACCGCTGAGCAGATCGCACGATTCGGCCTCCAGCCCGATACCACGATCTTCGCAATTGAGGGCTGAGCAATTCAGTTGAAGAAAGTTCTTTACAAACCGATCTGATAGGTTTATCTTAAAAAAACCATGAAAACAAATACAGTTCGAGCAGAAATCCTTCAACGGGCCAAAAAGTATGTGGTCATCGACGATGGTCAATTCCAGTATCCGATGCTTCTCTCGGATACCGGCGCTGACACCGCTGACACCCTGCGCGATATGGGTGCCGATGCCTACTCGCACTGGTGCGCTACTCATCCCGCCGATCTCCGGTACGCCGAGGTCGGCTCGCAGGAGTGTATCGACCTTTGCCGCGATCTGATCGAGGCGGGCTGTATATGTTGGAGGATAGCCTAAGCATGGAGACCTTGCTCGTGTCGCGTGATGTCCGGTTCCGGTGCCCGCATTGCCACAAATGGATGCGGGTCCTGAAGCCGAATGCACCTCCTGACCGGCGTGCGCTGCTGTCGGGCGATCCGGGAGCACCACGGCGTCCGGGCAGGCTCAGAGGCAGCCGCAACAGACACCTGCATGGACACCAGAATCCGGCCCTGTGCGCCGAAATACACCGGATGCGACGTGGTGGCTCGACCCTACAGGCCATTGGCACCCGATTCTGCCTCACGCGCGAGCGGGTCAGGCAACTTTTGCGGGATTTCGACCCCGACGGCAGGCGAAGATGAAATGTCCTCATTGTCAGCGTGAGATAAACGTCGGTTCGTTGCTCGGGCCGATCCGTAGCGAACGCAAGGCCGCGTCCAGCCGAGCCAACGGTCTGAGACCCTGTGCGCCCGGCAAACACCGTGGCCGGCCAAAAAAACTGAGCGATAAAGGTGCAGTTTCAAAATAGGCCACTACCTGGATTTCTGTCGGATTGCCAGAATGTCGTCGGAAAATCAGACATTGAGTTGCAAGGGGTTACAGAAACAGCGTCGGGATTGATTACATGTCGGAAAACCTTACATATCAATTCATTAAGGAAATTGCATGGTTGGAAGTGGCATGAGGAGTGCTATTCAGAGGGAGTATGAAAATGAAACTTAGCAAAAATGACCGAAACGATCCGCGCTCGCCAATTTGGAAGCGGCTCTATGCTTGCCTTACCAAAAACAGTTTTCGGGTGGGCAATTCGAGTTTTCCATTTAGTGGCGACGCTTGGAACACCTGCAGCATCGCCGGCCTTGACTCGCCGGAGGTGAATAGAAGCCTTCAAAAGCTACTGGAACACACCAAGCGGGGTCGGGAACGCGAAATGATTCTTATCTGCGCTGAACTCGGGCGCTTCTGGCTCGATGCACCAGAAAATAGTCGCCATCTATGCCGCGCCGACGTTCAGAAAAGCGTCGATGGACTCACGGCTATTGCTAACCGATACGTCGAAATCTTCGCAATTGAGGTCTGACCTACGACAGGATATAGAAGGAATGACACAGTGAAAAGGAGAATGTAGTTATGATCAAAAAACTCGGAACCATTGAGCAAGAGGTCAAAGCCTGCCGCGAAGCTTTTGCCGCCTCAAAAGTAGGCGATATGGTATGGCTTTGCCACCATGGAGTGCTTTGCGAGGATCTTACCGAGCCCCCAGAGGCCAGAATTGCCTACATTTTGGCATACAAGCCGGAACATGAGCAAGCCCGACGGTTGCGCGAGTTTCGTCCGGTCAAAAGCAAAAAGGCCGTCGCCAAATGGCAGGCCGAGTGCGACGCGATGAGCGCCAAACGGCAGGCCAAGCGCGACGCGGTGAGCGCCAAATGGCGGGCCAAACGCGATGCGGTTGCCGCCAAATGGCGGCCCGGGTACGACGCGGTGAACGCCAAATGGCAGGCCAAACACGACGCGGTGGACGCCAAATGGCAGGCCGAGTGCGACGCGGTTGCCGCCAAATGGCGGGCCGAGCTCGACGCGGCGGACGCCAAATGGCAGGCCGAGCGCGATGCGGTGGCCGCCAAATGGCGGGCCGAGCGCGATGCGATGAACGCCAGATGGCGGGCCGAGGACGACGCGATGGATGCCAAACTGGAAGCACTGCACAAAAAAGAATATCCGTTCACGCGCTGGAACGGAAAGACGATGTTTGTCTGACCTTCGCGCCTATCCGCCCGCGATTAGATCACGGGCGGTTGCGCGGCGGGGAGTGAGAGCGGTGGTTCAATGACGACCACGGCAAACCAAAAGGAATGACACAGTGAAATGGAATCTAAAATTTGAGAGCGGCGTTTGCTGGCGTCAGCCGGGCGCAAGGAAGCCCGTTGAGTTTGACACGGTAGAGTTGGCTTTGGCTTCCGCCAAAACTTCCGCAGATCAACTAGCGCGTGCTGGCTATGCCAGTGAAGCGCGTTTGTTCAAAGCGGCACAAGCGGTCAAGATTGATATGCGCTGGGGAAAGGACAAATGAACCGACTCTCCAATACTGACCGCTCGCGGGTTGTTGCCTGCATTGTCGAGGACAACAGCCGATGAAATGCCCACATTGTAAGCGGAGTCTGAATGTCGGGGCTTTGCTTGGCTCGATAAAGTCCAAGGCCAAATCCGATGCGTCGCGCCAGAACGGGAAGCTTGGGGGACGCCCTCGAAAGAAGCCCACCGAACAGAAGGGTTAATAATGTGTAAAGAAAGGCAGAATCGTGTCGGAAAAGCAGACATTGAGTTGCAACGGGTTACGCAATATGCGTCGGGATTGATTACATGTCGGAAAACCTTACATATCAATTCCTTGGGCAAATTGCATGGTTGGACCTGGCATGAGGAGTGCTAACTATGTATGAAATGAACAAAATCAAACACAATAATAACTGCGGAGAGAGAAGGCAGGAGAACCAAATGAATTACGAAAATCGAAAATACGGAATCAAAATTGAAGGGGATACAATCACCGCCCATTTTGGTGCGTTTGACCAAAACGAATACCGCACCCAAGCTAACACCGAAGTATGGGGATACCCAGCGAAAACCATCGCCTTCTGGAAAAGCCCGAAGTCGCGGGGGGGAGGATGGGTTGGCGTGAATCTCGAAACCGATGCCGTTTCCAACCACACCGAGCTTTATCTTCTTCTTCACGAACTTCGGGGCGAGTCCCAAACCGGTGACGCCGTGGACAAGGCAGGTGGGGAGTGAACCCAAATCGACATCCCACCGGCGCGTTTGTCGGCATGGTAATAATCCTCACCCTCGCCTTCTGGCTGTCATGGCTGGCCTATGCTATTTACAACTGGCAGATCGTGAAACCATGACCCCGCCCATCACCGTTGCGGCCAAGAAACTGATTGCCCAGCTATCTGTCGAGGGCCGGGGAACGTATGCCGAGATCGTCAATGTATGCCTTCGGGAAATGGGAACGCCACTGGTCAACGGGTTGCAATGGCATGACGTTAGGTTTTGCCTTCGGTCGGGACTTCTGCCGATCAAAGAAAGCGTGACGAAATGAATCTATCCCGAGCCACCATCACCAAATCTATCAGCTTACGACCTTCTGCCGGGTTCTGGTGTACCCAATCATGGTGCGCTCTACAAAGACAGATTCCGTTCGATTCAACGTGTCTCAAATCTGACCGCGCCTTTTTTCCCTCGATGTGGTGCGCGTGATTCGTGTTGTACCGGTCGCAGTGTGGTCTGAATACCCGATTCCACAACTGACACTGGTTCCCATCCCTCTCTAGTACCGCCTTCCTCCACTTCGCATCCAGGTACTCGACTCGCCCCCGGTTCTTCGACCGCTTCCGTAACGGCGCCTTGCGTACACGTGGAGTTCCAACTGCGTTGAGTCTTTGTAGCCCACTACCCCCCATCCACCGATATCAACTCCTGTTCTTTCACTTCTGGCTTGATGTCCGCTAGATTCCGAACCGCCTGTCGGAAGTAGGATGCCTTGAGTTCCACCCCGACCGCACGCCTGCCATTTAGCACAGCACCATAGACCTCGCTACCAACCCCCATGAAAGGCGTCACTACCGTCTCGCCCGCATTCGACCAAAGGACGACCGCGCGTTCTATCACGTCGAGTTGCAATGGATGAACATGGCGCTCATCGTCTGGTTCCCGGCTTTCCTTGTAGGGCAATACCCGCTCAATCCGAATATCATCCCAAAACGCGCTTGCGTATTGTCTCCAAATCCAGTGTGAGTATCGGTTCTCGATCTGGTTCCCCTGGTGGCCTTTATATTGCTGTAGCTCTCTGGGAATCTCGCGCGATCCCGCGTAAGTGGCAAGACCTGTCGGATGCCCCACCGGGATTGCATTCTCGCCTTTCTTGCGGAACATAAGCAGATAGTCCGCTGCCGCAACATCGCAGAGAGTCGAGTCATTTACAACTTGCGCGTGTGCAAGACCTTTCGCCATCGTGCGATTTCGGACGCCAAGAGGTTCTTTCCAAACGTGATAACGAGCGCAGTATTGGAATCCAAGTTTCTCATGGAGCCGGATGATGTCTCCCGAGAAGTCAATCAGTCCTCCGCCAGTGTTCGCCCCCGCCCGGGGCACGTCCGCACAATGCACGGCACTGATCCTGCCGGGCTTGGTGAGCCGATGGAGTTCTTTCACTACAAAACCGTAATGTTCAAAAAATTCGTCGTAGTCGCGGCAGTTGCTCATATCGCGTTCGCTTGACGAATAATTATACAGCCCGGCAAACGGCGGACTGTAAATACTCATGTCTGCCGTGTTCGCTGGTAGTGATGGCAATACCTCGCAGCAATCGCCGCAGTAGAGAGCGTATCGGTCAGTTATGGTTTGGTCTTTGACAGCCATGACGGGACTTCCTCCTGTTTGGTGTAGTCGTTTTGTCGTTTGATTTTCAGTTCGTCCATCATCAGCGCGACCAGATGTTCAAACATTACGTCCGCTGCTTCCGTCTTTCGTTTCAGATTGGCAAGGACGTTGGCCTGTCCATCCGTAGATATGAGGTCAACTGTCACTGGCCGTTTCTGACCGAATCGCCAGCACCGTCGCGTTGCCTGATAGTATTGCTCATAGGAATGCGATGGGAAAAACGTCATGTGGGCGCAGTGCTGAAAGTTCAAACCCAGCGAAGCTATGGTTGGTTTTGTGACAATCACGCGCACCTTGCCAGAAACAAAATCCCTGAATGCTTCCTCCTTGCTATCTTCGCTGTCACTCCCTTCGATGTCCACAGATCCGGGAATCAGCTTCTTGAGCAGCTTGGCCTCTGTGTTCAAGTGACACCATGCGATCGCCGGTTTCTTGTGGGCGTTAATGAGTTCAGCAGACATCTCGCATCGCTCATTGACCGTTCTGTGCAATTCCTCGCGTTGTTCCTGTAATCCGCTTGCCGGAAGTTCAAAGAGCATCCCTTCGGCCTTGCGCCGGGCTGTGACCTTATGCGCCCGTACAATCAATTCCGGCAGCTTGAAATCCGCATCATCGAAACCCATGTCGGAAGGCTTACGCATGGCTCGCGCCCATGAGCAGACCCACCGCCAAAAATCATGCTCCGCGTGACCTCGGAAATGCCAACCCTGACCGCCGCGGTTATAGAGCTTCACGAACACTTTGTCGCGTTTAAAGAATCGGTTGAGCATGTCCATGTAACCTAGTTCACCAAGCGCATCCGATGAAGTTCCAAGTTCGATGTAATCATTCGGCGCGGCGGTCGCCGTATAGAGTGCACGATAGGGAATCTTGCGCATGAAGTCCGTCACAGCCTGACGGGTAGCGCCGTCGAAGTTTTTCAAAATGCTCGACTCATCGCAAACCACGCCACCGAAGTCAGATGGTGCGAAGTGGTGTAGCCGTTCGTAATTCGTCACAACCAAACGACTGCTTGTGCCGCCAAGACCATCTCGTAAATGTTCTACCTCAAGGTCGAGCTTTGCGCCTTCTCGTACTGTCTGGAATGCGACCGATAGCGGAGTCAGAATTAGAACTGGCTTATCAGTTTTTTGGGCGACATTCTCGGCCCATACAAGTTGCTGAAAAGTCTTTCCAAGCCCACAATCGGCGAACGTCGCTGCTCGGCCTTTTCGGAGGGCCCATTCTGTCAGAGCTACTTGAAATGGGAATAGCTTTGATGGCATCCATGTGGGCGCGAAGCCGTACTCGGAACCGACATGAGTTTTCCGTTGAAGGAAGTTGATGTAGTGATTCATAGTAGCTCTCCGTTCGTATCGCTGGCCGTGTCAATCCCCCGTCCGCACCCGCATTCCCACTGCCAGTTTGTTCCCTCCTTGTCCTCAAACATGGTGAGCCTTTCGTTTCACTTTTCCGGGTACGCTCCAGATAAAATTCCGAAGCATTGATTCCAGTTCGTCCCTGGTTCCCCCCGCTTTCAAAAAATCGCGCAGGTCTTTGCCGACGGGCGGAAATACTATCACGCTCGGTACGGTCAAGACCTTCTGTAGTTTCTCCGCACCACGTAACCCGGCCTCGTTCTCGTCCACGTCGGCGCAAATAACAACTCGCCGGATACGGTTGAGTCTCACGTACTCGACTGCCATCTCGTCACACGCGCTGCAATTTGGCCTGCCAATCGCGCCCAGTCCTAGCGTCAGGGCGGCACTGAGACTGGTTGGGCCTTCCACCAGCCAAAGCGGTTGCTTGTTGTCTACGGGCATCGTGGAGCGAAATAACGCGTTCCTTGAGCCGGTCCATGCGTATTTGTCGCCTTCCAGTGTCCTTATCCGTATCCCGACGATCTTCCCCTTGGCGTCGTACATCGGGAACCCCCAAGCTTGGCGCTCCGGTATCCAACATGCCCCAATCATCCACAATGCCCCGCCTTCAACGCCCAAGGCATCGCCAAGCTCGTTAACCCGTTTCGGTGTTGTCTTGTCCTTCCATCCTCGCCACAAGGCTCCGGCGTCGATTGTGACGGGTTTTTTAGGCTTCCGCGTTACGGGAATTCCCGCAACGGGGTTCGCGGCCGTATGCAACCATCCGCCGTTTTTCAGCGGCCTGTCACTCGTCAGTCTCATGCAACAGTATTTCCCATCATCCGTGTACGTGCACCAGTCCGGTTTCTTGCACCCTTCGCATGGTCGTTTCTTGCTGACTCTGTGCCAGACCTGATTCATCTTCCGTAAAACCATCCTTCGCAGTCGGTATGAAGATATACGTCAAACTCCGTGCCGGTCTTTTCTCTGACCAGTACCCAGTGGACCGGGTTTTCGGTTACGGGTTTGTTGCAGTGGAAGCAGAGGGTCAGATCAAATCTCCGTTGGTTTCAGATTGTGGA
Organism: Bryobacterales bacterium; assembly: GCA_003167495.1. Classification (GTDB taxonomy): domain Bacteria; phylum Acidobacteriota; class Terriglobia; order Bryobacterales; family Bryobacteraceae; genus Bog-105. The sequence goes on from PMSX01000018.1 coordinate 21,022, forward strand.
ATTTTGTTGTTGACACCAGAAAAATTTTGCCCTATATCCGGATCCACGTTGCAAGTATGAGAGTCAGATTGGGTGTCTGGTGGTTGAGTTGCAGTCTGGTCGTTTCCTTCTGGCCAGCGTTTCCCGTTCTTAACACATCCATCAATCAGGCGGGAGGCTTCCCACTTCACCAGATTCGGATCGTCGTACACTTCCTTCGGAGCCTTGCAATACTTTAGAAAGTTTCGCTGCGGTAGAGTCGCTGAAATCAGTTCCTTGTGTCGGGTGAGGTTCTCCATGATGGTGTGATCGTCCGGGTTCCATCCGTTCTTGATGAGCCGATCCCTCTGTTTCCGGCTGAGGCGTGGCCCCTGTTGAAACCCTTCCCATTTCTGGGCGTGTTTGTGGTAAGCCTCAAAGGGATCAACGTAGGTTGCGCGGAATGACGCTTTCGCTTTGATGCCTTTTCTGACTTCCGTTTCCGCGTCAATCAGTTCCGCCAATATATCCCCGCGTCCGGCTTTCTCGACTTTCTCTCTGGCCTTGGCCTTGGCTTCCTCGGAGAAATTCCCACCCAACACGTCAACGCTGCTTATTGTCAGTTTGTGGCGTAGAGCGTTCCCCTTGAAATCCAGTACCAACACATTCGGTTTCGGACTGGCGGCGATGGCGGAACGCCTCTCCTCAGCGGTCGGATATTGGTCTACCAGTCCGCTCAATGGTCGAGTGCCACGCCCCAACATCTGAGTGTAAAGCGACCGGCTCAAAGTCGGGCGTGCAACAACGATTGCCTCAATGCCGGGAACATCGACACCCTCAGTCACGACTCCAACATTAACGAGAAACTGAATCTCTCCGTTATGAAACCTCTTGAATGTATCCCGTCGTGTATCCTCCGGTGTATTACCAAAAACGGTTGCTGCACAATTGGGTTTATACCGATTGAAAATCTCTGCATACCGTTCAGCCTGCTTGACAGTGACGGCAAACACAAGCGTCCGCTTGTCGCCCACGGTCTGTAAGGTTGAGTCCGCGATTCCCAAAAGAGGCTTTTCTTCCTCCAGCACATCTGCCAGATCGCGCTGGTTGAAATCTCCGGCCGTTACCCGGCAATTCGAGAAGTCCAACCCGTCAATTTTCACCAGGCGTTGATCGACATTGACGAGCCAGCCTTCCTGTATCAGATATTGAATGTGGATATTGAAGGCTACGGCGTCGATGATTCTCGCCAGTGCTTTTCCATCGTGACGGTCGGGAGTGGCGCTGCATCCGAAAAACTTCAGGTTCTGATTTTGCTTGAAGTGATTGATGATTGTCTGGAATTTTGGCGAGACGAAATGGTGCACCTCATCGACCCACAGCATTTCAAACTCAGCCGGGTCAAACCGTTTCAATCTAGCCCCATCTCGTGAGTACAAAGTTTGGGGCGTACCTATCACCACTTGATTTCGGTTCCACAGCTTCACGGAAGCGCAGCGATCCGCTTTTTCGATGTCGGCTCGGATTCCAAATTGCGCCAGCCGATTCCTGGCTTGTTCGACAAGTTCGTTTCTGTGACATACCACGAATGTCCGGCAACCACGACGACGGATCAGTTCGCAGGCTACCTGAGTCTTGCCGCCACCAGTTGCCATGCAACCCAAAACAGAGTTGTGGGTCTGCCATTTCGATTCGACATCATCAGCCGCTTGCACCTGATAGGGACGCAACACACATGGAGATTCCGGCTTTGCTACCAGCGTGAAAAGGTCTTCAGTCACTTCTTTTTACCTGGTGAACACGTCTCGAAAAGATACTTGGACAGAAACCCGCGTCCATAACACCGTGTGCAATTCTTGGTGTTCAATCCCCGGCAGACATCGCACACGGCATGGGGAATCATCTGTTTCAGGGAAAATCGCAGGGCTTCAATGTCGCTCATGGTCGTATTGGAAAGCTCTCGACTGGCCGGCTCTCGTTTGTTTGGAGGACAATCCAGATCGCCCACCATGGCCTTCACTTCACCAAGCATCGACCACACCTTCTTGCCGAGTTCCTCTGCTGTCCGCCAGTCCAACAAAATCTTTTCGGGAATCGGTGTCCCAAGTTTGTCGAGTTGGATAATGGGTTTTTCTTCGATTTTGGCAGCAGCCTCTTTGACTTCGGTTTTTGCAGCCTCAATATCCTTTGGTTTGCCACTCTTCGCGCGGGCCAAAATATCGACCTGTTTTGCCGTTGGAATGCCATCCAGAATCTTGCGGGTGGCTGGCGCCAAATTCTCCACTTTTGCTAAGGTTTCGGGGGTGCCGGGTGCAACTAATTGCACCGCAGTTTTGTCATCCAAAAGCGCTTTTAGTTCGACAATTCGTTGACCCGTTTTGTAGAGTTGTCGCGCCCATTCCTCGGTGAAACCGCATGATTCCACAAAGTCCTTCCAAGTGTCATGGTGGAGCTTCCACACGCCCGTTGTTTTGGCTTCGTAATACACTTGGGAAAATAAAATCGTGTGTTTCGCCCAAGAACTGAGGGTCTGGTGAATGCGACGATAATCTTTTTCGGTTGCTGTTGCGGCGAGAGGGGATGGCATATCAATTCCTCTCGTTCTGCAATGTTTCGGCGGCGGCAATTATCTCATCGACTTGTTGTTGACCCCACAACTTGTAATGCTTTCGCATCCAATCCCACCGAGGCCCTGCTCCATCCTTGTGATCGCGAACATCTCGGAAACCCAAACCCTTATCTAGTATGTCAGCTCTGCATCCCGCCGAATCGTCCACAGACACAATCATTGTCAGTATCTCCTTGGCGTACATCATGTGAATTTCCGGTAGTGGGCTACTTTGTATACAGCGTTTCTTTTTCCTTTACCGAAATGAATGCCAAGGCACTAATTTCAGCGGGCGGCTCATTTCCCCAATGTTCTGTATATTCTTCCCCACAATTCAGCCTTTCGTCGGGCCATAGCTGACAAAACGATTGATGTCTATCAAGCGTGCGCAGATGCAGGTGAATCGTCTGGCACCGCAGGCATCGTTTAATCGTCTCTGCCGAGCCATCAAACACCGTGTTGATTCTGGCGTAATGCTGACCCTTCGGTATAGACTCTTTACAGGCATCACAGGTATGAGCCTTATTCGCCTTCACCGATTTCTCGTTATAAACAGCGTATTGTTCGTCGCATTCGTAGCTCATTTTTAACCTTCAATTCTCAAAATAGCCCACTACCGAATTTCCCCCACTCTGAAAAGACAACCCGGTCGCGTCAAGCTGGTCGCAAGAATGGAATGGGGTGAGGCCCACACTCCTGCGCGACCGGGTTGTAAATTGTTGATTGAAGCGACCAGCTTTCATCTCCCCCACCCTCTCACAAAATTCTATTTCCTGTCAACGCCTTTCATGGAATCCTGCAACTCAAACCTTGGTACATGCCCGCCAAAAACATCACGGCATCGACGTCAACGCCTTTCATGGAATCCTGCAACTCAAATCTCCACACCATTGCCCGACGGATCATGTCCACCGTGGATTGAAGTGTCACATCCTTGGGTTGGACGTAAATTATCCTCCAACCCATTTGAGCCAGTTCGTTCAGCTTCTCGTATTCCTTGAGCAACGCGGCCCCTTGGGTGTGCCGGCCTCTCACGAACAATCCCCCTTGGACTTCCACCGCCACACGTTCAGCCGGGAAAGCGATGTCCAGTTTCCACTTACGATCTTTATGAAATTTGTATTCAAATATCGGCGTAGGCAATCCACATTGTTCGTAGTACGCTGTGACGATCTTCGTGTTGTACTTCATCTCACTACCCTTTCGTCCCTGGCTTGGGCGAGTCGAGGAAGGAGGCTCTTTTGCGGGCGATCTCATCGGCAAGTGGCCTTAAGACTTCCAAGTCGTACTCATCAATGCCAGTGAAATCAATCGCACCATATGCCTTCAATACATCCTCAGCCACCTGCTTTTGGTCATGTGCCCTGATGAACGTGGCGACGGCCAAATAATATCCCCTACGAAACTCACTCACTCCAAATCCACCTCGCTTGTCCTTCTCTTTTGCCGTGCTCGGGCAGTCACCACGTTTGTTCCTGACCAGCATTTCGGTCAGGTGTTCGTGGAGGGCTTCCAACTCCTTAACCTTTGCCGCCAGCGTGAAAGCATCTTGGCCGTGGGCGCGGGTGTGCTCGACGATTATTTTCGCACACTCCTTCCTGATTTCACCCGGTGCTGAATGAGCACTTCGGTGATGATAGACAAGTTCTGCCGCCTCCATCTCCTGCTTCGTCGGCTCCCCCGTGCAAGGCTGGCTGAGTGCGGCGAGGTCGGATTCAGCGGCTAAGGCACGGCGCTTCCACATATCAAGTTCACTTTCTAGTGATTCCCTTTGATCGTACTTCAGTTGTTCATAGTCCATCAGTCTCTCCCTTGGTCTTGGTGTTCAGGGTCATCGTAGCCCACCGCCCGAAGGACATGGGGCGTTGAGGATGGCGTGTAGACATCTCTGCCCAATTTCACCGACTGTTTGGTCGTTCAATCCTATCTCTTTTAGATAGGCCGCACCACACGCCTCTCTCTGCAACCGACAAGCCTCCGCCCTGCGCTGCTCCACCGTCTCTGCCGTTGCGGGAGGAGTCAGGGAAGCGAGTTGTTCCTTCAGCCTGTTCGTGTGACTGATGAACATCTCACGCTCTTGGTTGCAGTAAGACAATCGTCGTATCAGGTTCTCCACGCAAGTCATTGCTGGCATGTCCTCTTGCCAACCGCAGATCGTACAGGTTTTGAGCCCGCTATCGACCGCCACATCCAGCTTGTGTTTGGCCTCATACTTCGCCCGCGTGAGGGAGGCGACTTCGTAAGCCAACTTTCTGAAGTCATCGTAAGTTTCAGGTTTGTACAAGTGTATGGCAGGTGTATTAGTAGCCAGCCACTTTTCCACAAAGAGTTTCACATCCTCCCCCACCGGCTGCTTGTCAGCCTCGGCTTGGGAGTACTCAAGTACACTTCGGATTACCGCCTCCAAAGCATCACGAGCGACAACTGTGTCGATGACGCGGCGCCCTTCCCGCTGGTATCGGTCTGCCAATTCTCTCACGGTCTGTTCGTTGATCGGTTTCGTGGTCATGGGGTCACTCCAAACTTTCTCTCGCATTTTTGCATCCGTCGCTTGGCGGAATCCATTTCCGAACATGCTTCGTCAAACTTGTCTTGGGCGCGCAGAACCAGAAACGCTCTCGCGTCGCTCATGGCATCGAAAAAGTGGTGACGAATAGTTCCGTCCGCGAATGTGTCTGGGACTTTGTTCCATGGCTTGATTGTGTCCTGCCAATTATCTACCTTGAAGGCGTATATGTGGGCCTTATCATATTCGTCACTCATGTCTTGTCTCCTTGGGGTTCGTCGTCAGTCCAGCGGCCAGTAGCAAGACCACAGCGATGGCGAGTGATGGAGATTTGGATTCGTGATTGTACGTCCGCATCACCGAGCCGTCCGGTTTCCACAGCGAGAAACCATGCAAGCCAGTCAAGCCGTCATACGTCAATTCCCAGTTCCAGTCCTTCTTTGCCTGCAACAACGGAGCGATGGCATCCAGGGATGAGGCGTAGTCTGGCACCGGCATTCCCTCAACCTGACTTCCACAGCCCTCGCTATGAATGTCATGCTTCTCATCAAACGCAACAAATGCTGACGCAACTTCTCTGTCGCATTTTGGACAATACCAACCTTCGGTTTGCAGCCCCTCCATCTCCGCCATCATCCGATTGAAAGCCTCGTGGTTACCGGACTCGGCCAGTTTTGCGGCATCTAGGATTGCTTGAAGGGTCATGGCTAGATGTTGAATCCTCTCACGTTTTCCGGACTGAAATACTTGCTGGTTGAACCGCCCAAATTTGAATCCTTGACCTCAATCTTGCACCCGACTCCCTGCACAATCCGGGTCTGACCGCATTGGCCTGACCTCATCTCGGCTTGTACGGCGCGGCGTAGGTCGCCGGGGAGATCCTCAAGCGGAATCCATTCCCATTCGGTAATCATGGTTTTAGTTTGCCTCCTTCGACCACAAACACACCCACATCATCAGGAATCAATGCCGGTTTCTCCCCCACAATCGTTGCCAAGATCGTGCTTTGCCGTTCTTTCGCACCCTCAATGATTTTGAATACATCCACACCCAGGGACTCCGCACGATCCAGCAATTCAATTGGAGCCGTATCAGGGTACATCTGAGATAAGGCCAATCCCAACCGTTGATGTTGCGAGGTTGAAATCAGGGCGTTCGCTGTTCCCTCGAAAAGAAAATCTCCGTCCTCATCGAACGACAATCCTTTGATGCCGGAATCTTCCGCGATTTGAGCTAACTTTTTCGCCTTGAGAAGTTTGATCTCTCGTCCCCGTTCTTTGTTCAACCCCAGTAGATCGTTGTCGTTCTTGCGTTGCTCGACTCGGCGCATGTTCTCGACATACTGCGAAACTCGTACCTCTTGAGCAGCGGCTTCCTTGAGTTTTTCTTCCAAGTCAGACAGGTCAAGCGGCTTGGCGATCTTCGCTTTCAACTCGTTTGCTTGAGCAGTCAGATCCGGGAGTGCGTTGACTTCGGCGGTCAATGTCTCAACCTGTGTACGCAATGTCTGACAACTGCCGTCGATCTTCGTGCGTTTGTCGATGGCACTCTCAAGCTCTTTGCGGAGCCGGACAATCGTGGCTTCAATATCGGTGAAATCAGACTCCGCTATCGTCAACGAGTTCTTGGCTTCCCGCAATTCTTTCCGTTTTCCCGACTGCCATTCGAGTCGCAGACCGTCCAACTGTTTCTGCCATTCCTCAATCTGGACACCGTGAACCCTTCGACGGGATTCCATCTCGGCCTTGATCGGGGCCGTGTCGATGGCTAGTACCGGAGTCTCGTCAATGTCTCCGTACCCGGCGATCTTGGCTTCCAACATCCGGTTTTGATCGTCCAAATCCTTCTTCTCAGCGTCCAACTCCCCGGTGTCGATGTTCAGGAGAGAAATGAAGTATTGTTTCCGGTCAGTTGGCCCCATGCGTTTGAGAAAATCGCCGTCCTGCAAAAACGGGTTGCCGAATATCTCGCGCAACTGGGCGACGGGTTTCGGTACTGTTATCGGAGAGTTGTCCCTGAGAAACACGATCTCTAGCGCCTTGGTCAATCCGTCCTTGGGATCGACGTAGAACTCGCGTGTAATAGAACCGCCTTCGATGTCCAGCTTTACGAATCCTTCCTTGGTCTCGTGTCTCAGGATGTCCGGTGGAAACGCTCCTCCGCGTAGGAGGTTGATGGCTGTACTCGTAGCGGTGGTCTTGCCCTGCCTCGTTGCACCAAAGAAGCAAATCAGGGATTTGTTGAACGGGTATTCGATGTCGGATACCGGGCCGATGTTGTGGATCGTGAGTTTGATGGGGCGAATCATATTTTGTTTCCTTCCCGATCAACTTCGTAACACTTTCCACCGGTTACGCCTTTGGCCTTGATCTTCTGTGGGTATGAGCCGTCCGGATGGACTACAATGTCTTGTAGCTTGATGGGACATGCCACAAATTTCTCAGCCGCAGCATTAAATTCCAAGGTCATTGAAGGGCACGGAGAGAAGTGAAGGCCACCGCCACACTCAACTTTACCACCGTCCCAATCCGGCGCTACCGGTGATGTGCCCGGTTTGTAGCTTGTGCCTTTTGGAGAAACCCAATCTTTGTTGACCCCTTTGAAAACGACAGCGATTGACTTCGTAACTTTTACACCCCAGAACAAGCACCACTCTTTTGCTGTCTTGGGTTTAACAGCGATGTGTTTTTGACCTCCCTCGATTGCCTCATTCGATCCGTGTACAATTACAATGACACTGGCGGCACACTTGACTTTTACGGCTGAGAAAAGGCGAATGAAAACATTTCCCCACGCCACGACGTGCGAGCTTTCCCACGCCACGACGTGCGAGCTTTCCC
>PMSX01000267.1 GCA_003167495.1 Bryobacterales bacterium
AATCGACAATGTCGAGCACGTTTTCAAGCAATCGGACCGAAGTTGCCGGATTGACTACGACACCGGCCTTGGCGCCATGATCCTGGATCATATGCAGGGTGCGGTCCAGATTGCGGCACACCTCATAATGAACGCTCACGCAATCGGCCCCTGCTTTTATGAACACGGGCGCGAAGGTGTCTGGATCTTCGATCATAAGATGATGATCAAGTTTGACGTTCGTAAAGCGTCTTAAGGATTCAGTAATCGGCGTCCCGAACGTAAAATTTGGGACAAAATGTCCGTCCATGATATCCACATGGAGCATTTCTATGCCGACAGCTTCCACACTTCGAACGTCTTCACCAAGACGTGTGAGATCGGCGGCGAAAATGGATGGAAGAATTTGAAGCACGCGTAGCCGTAACAGCGGACTTGCGGAAATAGGCTTTCTTTGCCGCAAGTTCCAGGCACTTGAATGATGTTAACATGCGAAACTACTTCGAGAGAACCTCTATTTTACTGGAAACCACTTCCATCGGAACTTTGGTTTGGGTGCCGGCGAGATTCACCAGAACGATTTCTTGTGTCTTCGCCACTGCGGACGCGCCCGTAGCTGCTAAACCATTGATTTTAATGGTTGTGGGAGTCTTATCGCTGATCGTCAGTGGTTTGTTGTCGAAGCTGGCCGCGACCACTGAGTCGAGCTTTTCGCCCACAATTGTTCCTTCATCCGAGCCAACCACAATGCGCTCCTGAAACTTAGGGGCCGAACTGTTCGCAGCAGTGGTTGACGCGTCGGCGGCGGGTAGTGCAGGTACGGTAACAACAAAGGGGCGCTCGGTGGCTGCGGGCCGCTGTAAAACGACGGAACTGGGTTCTTTGACTAAATCGACCGGGAGTTTAAGGAGCCGGAGCGAACCATCGTCGCCAGATGTGCTGACTGGCTGGAGACAAAGCTGATTCTGAGGGCACGCAGGATCGACGTTGCGCGCGGGCCAGAGAACCTTTGCCTGGGTCAGATCATGACCATATAGAAGATAGGTTGCGGTGTCTTTGTCTTGGCTCAGCAGAACGAGTTTTTCCTGCACCATGCTTTGCGGATGAACAGTGAAGGTGCGAGTGGCGGCGAGGTTGGATTGGATCATGCCGTCTTCGTCGAGCATGAGCGCCTTAACTGAAACAACCGGGCTAGCCGCCAACAAGGCTTTGGGTAAGGCAACGGAGAGGACGCACGTACCGGCTGCGGGATTGCAATTACGGTCAATCGGTGCATCGGAATAGCCGAAGACTTTGCCGCCAATCAGCAATACCGGCGGAATGTCATCACTGGTATTGAAGTTCGCGATGGGCACTCGCAGTAAGGCGTTGACGTCGTCGAGCGTTGTTACCGTGACGTTTTGCCGATCGACGCGAAATTGGTTGGTCCCGCCGGGTTGAATCTTAAGTGGGTACTCGGTCCCATCGCGCGAAATGATGAATGTGTTGAGAGTAGCGAGATCGGAGATATTGGCGACGAAGCGCGTGGTTTTTAGGTCGGAAGGCGCAGTGCCTGTGCCCGGTTGGACCACCGTTGATCCCACGCGAAGATGCGTTCCGGGCAAAAGGCGGCCATCGAGCTTGATGAGCATCTTGCCGCCGCCCAAGTCCTCCATATCGGCGGGATTGAAAGCGGCGACGGCGCCCCACCTCTGGTGCATATCGTAATTCAGAATCGGGCTGGGACGCGTACTTTCGCTAAGTGAACCGGGAACGATCCACAATAGTACGCCGGTTTTTGGATCGACGTGCCGCCAGTACGTACGGACGCGCACCGTGCCAAACGACTTCACGGCGGGCGCTAACCCGCGGCCGGGAAAGGCCAATTGAACGAAGACCTCACGCGTTCCAGCTTGCACGAACGGACGGCCAAGCACAGGACGGAATTGCCAGGCAAACGCGCGCAGACGGCGTTTGTCGAGAGGCTGCTGGCTGGCGAGCAGGGCAATCTCGGAATCTGTAGGTTCAAACTGCAGCGCGAGCGTGTCCTGATCTTTAACGATGAAGTACTGCTTGTGACCCCACAGAAAATTTGCCGCGACACCGGCGGTTGCCGTGGCGATACCGGCGCCGATCGAAGCGCTCTTGTCGGAAATGGCGGCCACATTGTAGGTTTTCTCACGCGGGAGCAAAGCAGTGATAGAAGGCGGTTCGCCATCGCGGCTGGCATCGTTCGCGCTATTGGTTTCCACCAACACTTCCACGATGGCGACGGCATTCTTGTAGCGCCGTTCGGGAGAAATGACGATCGGAAAGCCGAGCGTAACGCGCGGTTTAGCGAACGTCTCCTGCTGTCCCACCATGATCTGATCGGAAAGCGAACCTTCCAACAACAGGCGCAGATTGGCGATTTGGGAGGTAATTTGGAGCTGCTCATTGAGGATGTCGGATGCCGAAGCCGATGGTGAAGGAGGCAGAGAGGTTGTGGGCGCGGGTGCATTCGCCGGCGGAACCGGGACTGGCGACGTGATGTTGCCGACCGCTGTTTGAATGACCGGAGGTTGCACCCCTCCAGAAATGCCGAAACTGGCAATCTGCTGACTGGCGCCCGTTATCGTTCCAATGGCGCTGGTCAGACCGGCTTGACCAATCACTTGGAGTGTGGCCAGCTGACTTTGGGCAGAGTTCAGCATCTGCTGGAGGAGCGAATCGTCGTAGACTTTCGGCGAGTCAACATAGATTCCGTTGCTTGAGGTCGTGCGCTGATCTATGAGTTGTTCGGCGGGGACGTCCGTTTTTGGGGGACGAAGTTTCGGTGCAACACCGCGGGTGAGCGCATGCTGCTTGCCGTCGGCTCTGGCGCTTTTGGCGTCGGCGTCCAATTGGGCCGCATACAGCAAAAGCTTGTGCGCTTGTTCGGGCGGTTCAACAACAGCGACTGGCGTTTGGCCGAGGCCGAGAGCATGGACGAGGAGCAGAACGGCTGGGGCGCGAAGTGCTTGGGTCACTTTGGGGAACGACTCCTTGCGGGCTTAGAGGCTGCAGCTCGCTTGGCTTTCTTTGCGGGCACAGCTTTTTGAGGCGGCTTTAGTGCGTCCACGGTGCTGGTTGCGCCGCTGACCGAAAAATCGTCGGCCGCGGCAGCTTGCACCGCCCATTGAATGCTGGTGACGAAGAGCACCGGGCTGTTATCGACGACACCGGTATCGCCCGCGACGGTCACCGGCTGCGTTTGGCCCCACTTTGCATAGCGGGCGACGGCGGTGGCGCACGGAGTGGCACTGCCCTGGACGGCCAGAACCGTGCCGTCATCCATGGAGACTTCATCGTCGCCAAAAATAAGTCTGCCTGTAAGAGTTTCTGTCGCCATGTTACCGGAGACTTCAATCTTATAAGAGGACGCCTCTGAAATCCAAGGTTGATACGATGCTGAACGATATGATGCGACGAGAATTCTTGGCGATGGGGGCGGCGATTCCGGCGGCGGTTATGGCGGGCACATACGAAAACGTGAAGTTAGGCATTGATTTATTCAGCTTGCGGGCGCAGCGGTGGACGCCGTTCGAGGCGCTCGATTATTGCGCTGCCCGCAAAGTGCAGGTGGTGCACTTTTCCGAGATCCGGTTCATTGGCGGGCTGGAGCCGGAGCACTTGCGCACAGTGCGGACACATGCGGGCGAACTCGGGCTGGAGGTGGAAATCGGCATGCGGTCGATTTGCCCGACTTCCAAGATGTTCGATCCGAAAGAAGGCACGGCGGAAGAACAGTTAGGCCGCATGATCGACTCGGCGGATATAGTTGGCTCGCATATTGTGCGCGCCGTTCTAGGGAGTGGAGACGACCGCGTGAAGCCGGGGCCTATTGAAGCCCGCATTGACGATACGACGCAGGTGCTGAAGAATGTGCGCGCGAAGGCGATGGATAAGAACATCAAAATCGCGATTGAAAACCACGCCGGCGATATGCAGGCACGCGAGTTGAAGATGCTGGTGGAAGAAGCCGGGCGCGATTTCGTGGGTGTGTGCCTCGATTCGGGAAATCCGCTGTGGACGATTGAAGATCCGCATTTGACGCTGGACGTTCTGCATCCTTATGTGTTGACGAGCCATGTGCGCGATAGCGCTGTGTGGAGAGTGCCGCAAGGCGCCGCTGTGACGTGGGTCGAGATGGGCCGCGGCAATGTGGATATCGAAAGCTATGTGAAGAAATACATAGAGTTGTGCCCGGGACGGGCAGCGTCGCTAGAATCAATCATTTTCGGGCCGCGCGTGTTGCCGTTTAAAGAAGCAACGTTTTGGGAACCTTTCCGCAAAACACCCGCATGGGAGTTCGAGAGATTCCTGGAGATTGCCGAGCGCGGCAAGCCGTATCGGGATGAGCCTTGGGAGGAGGGCGACGAGGCGCGGCGCGAGCGCGAGGCGTTGGACGCGAGCCTGGGTTATTTGAAGAAGATTTTGGGGAGGACCTAGGCATGAAAACCCGGCGAGAATTTATTGGCGCGGCGATCACATCTCCGCTCGCGTTGGCGGCTGGAACGCGACAGTGGGTCGACCTTTTCGATGGGAAGAGCATGGATGGTTGGCGGCCCAGCGAAAACAAGGGCTCGTGGAAAGTGGTTGACGGTCAGCTGGCTGCCGACGGTCCGCGTTCGCATCTTTTTTACGCAGGCCCGGTGAACGGGGCTGACTTCAAGAACTTCGAGATCGAAGTGGAATTGACCACCAAGCCGGAATGCAATTCGGGCGTTTACTTCCACACGCAATACCAGGAGACCGGCTTCCCCGAAAAAGGTTTCGAGATCCAGGTCAACAACACGGCCCGCGGCGATGGCGGATATCTAGAGCGAAAAAAGACCGCTTCGCTTTATGGTATTCGGAACATGTACAAGCAGCTTGTTCCAGATGAAAAACCGTTCCGCATGAGCGCAACAGTTCGCGGGAAAAATGTGCAGATCCGGCTTAACGGACAGCTAGTGGTGGATTACGTGGAGCCGACGCCGCCGGTAATTCCCGAAGGTGGAGAGAAGCAGCGTTTTCTGGACCATGGAACCTTCGCCCTTCAATGCCACAACGACGGCTCGAAGGCGTTTTTTAAGAGTGTGCGGGTGCGTTCGCTGCCCGACGATCTTCCGGCCTACATGGGTGCAGCGCCAGTAGTCGACGACGTTTATCGCGCCATCATCAACATAGGGCGCCACAATGTACCGATGGTCGATTACCATGTGTTTCTCCGTGATGGCATGACACTCGACGATGCATTGCGCAAATCGCGGCAAGATGGGATTGAATATGGCATCACCGCGGAGGCTAGCACGCTGAAGAGCGATGCGCACGCCGAGAGATGGCTGCGTCCCTTCACCGGCAAGCCCGTTTTCGTTGCGCTATCTACAACAGATGGCGCGTGGACGCGTACTTTGTCTAAGAGCGCGGCGCAGCAGTTTGGTTACATCCTGGCCGATGGGCGTCCGGCGCGAGAGATCGTAGCAGACCCGCAAGCATATATGGATCGCCTCGTCGAGGAGACCGTCAAGCGGCTGGACGCGGAACCAATCGATATCTATGCTTTTGCAACCGCTCTTACGCACACGGTGAAAGAGCGAGCGGAAGAACTGTGGACCGAAGCTCGCATGGCAAAGTTGATTGACGCATTGGCTCGGAACAAGGTGGCCATCGAACTCAACACCTTGGATCAATTGCCTAGCGTGAGTTTTATTCAGCGCGCCAAAGATGCCGGCTGTAAGTTTGGCTTCGGCACGGCGAATCGAACCGTGGCGGAACTGAAGCGCTGCGAATTCGGCTTGCAGATGGTTGAAACCTGCAAATTAGATTGGCGCAATTTCTACGCTCCAGGCTCCTGGTGGGCCAAAGCAGTGGAACGCCGCTGGCCTTCCGGCGTTTAATTCGGCTGCTTGGGGTTGCGTTCGCGGATGCCTTCACCAATCGGTCCGGTGCGGCTAAAACGTGCATTGAGCCACTCCACCATCTGCCGTTCCCATGGCGGCACTCCCGGTATTGTGTGCCAGTTCCCTGTTCCGTGTGTCCCACCGGGGATTCGAATGATGTCGCAGCGGACGCCGACTTTCTGCAGGGCTGCTTGTAAGTTGGTGTCTTCTGAGAAGGGAATGTACTCGTCTTTATCGCCTTGAATCAGCAGAAAAGGCGGAGCGTCTTTGCTGACGTAGGTAATGGGAGATGCTTCCTTTAATGCCTCCTGCTCTCCCTTTTGTTGAATCAGCGGATCGAGCAGCGCGTGAACGTCCTTGTTTAAAGGGACGGTTGCGAAACTGCTCTGTGCGAAGAGGGTAACCACCGCTTGCACTTTTGCGCTTTCACGATCGACCGGATCTTTCGCCTCAGGATCGCCAGCCGCGTTAAGTAGTCCCACCATGTTGCTGAGAAAGCCGCCGGCAGAGCCGCCGACCAAGGCGATTTCATTGGGGTCGGCATCCCAGCTTTTTGCGTTGTGACGGATAAAGCGAACGGCACGCTCAACGTCGAAAACCATTTTCGGAAACGGATACTTGGGAGCTAAGCGATAGTTGATGGAGAAGACCGCATAGCCTGCTGGCGCCAGGAAATCGGCACAATAAGCTTCGCTGCCGCTTTTGCTGTTGCCGCGTTGATAGCCTCCGCCATGAATGATGATGGCGATGGCGTGGATGCCTTGGCCTTTCGGCGCGTAGTAATCCATGGTGAGCGTCTCGCCTTCCGCCTCGCCGTAGACGAGTCCGTCTTGAGTGGGCGTCCGCGCGTCCAAGGCCAGGAGCCGGAATGGCAGGACGAACGACAATGCCACGACGGGTGCGGTTATCGCCGGGAATGCGCGCATAGCAAGACTATATATCGACGCCGAAGGTGAACCAACCATCAGAGTTCACGAACTCCGCTTCTGCCAAGGCGCCGACAGAACTCTCAGCTCAGAGATGTCAGAACCGGCGATGCCGCGAAGGGTCGGGCGTCCGCACTAGGCGCAACGGGCCGCAGCCGGTCGATTTCTTGCTTAAGTTCGTCAGCTCGAATGGGTTTGCTGGCGAAGCCATCCATGCCTGCGGCCAAGTATCGCTCGCGATCACCCGCCATAGCATGGGCCGTGAAAGCGATGATTGGGATGTGCTTGCCGGTGCCCTTCTCGTTCTTGCGAATGGCGAGCGTTGCTTCTATGCCGTCCATTTCGGGCATCTGAATGTCCATCAGAATGATGTCGAAAGTCTGCCGCCGCAAAAGGTCGAGTACGATCTTCCCCGAATCCGCTACGGTGACCGAATGGCCTTGTCTTTCGAGGACCCAGACGGCTACTTTTTGATTCACCACGTTGTCTTCCGCCAACAGAATTTGCAGCGTCGCCGTGGCTACTCCGTTTTGTGACGGTTGGGTTAACGGTTGGATTGTGGTGGGGACAGGTTCGGGCTGGCTTTCGACCACCTTGGCCACCACGGTGAAATGAAAACAACTCCCTTTTCCTGCTTCGCTGTCAACCCAGAGCTTGCCGCCCAGCATTTGGACGATTTTCGAGGAAATCGTCAGCCCAAGGCCGGTGCCGCCGAACTTTCTTGTGGTTGAGGCATCGGCTTGTGAAAACGCTTCGAAAATAGACTGCTGTTTGTTCGCTGGAATTCCAATGCCGGTATCGCGCACGGAAAAGTGAAGCTTGGCTTCGTTGCCCGTCAGATCATCGAGGCTGACCTTTAGTTCAATTTCCCCGGCACTCGTGAATTTGAGAGCGTTGCCGAGCAGATTCGTGATGACCTGCGACAGTCGCGTCGAATCGCTAAGAATCGTGTCCGGCACGTTGGGCTGAACATCGCAAAGGAGTTTCAACCCTTTGTTGGCTGCGACACCGGCGTGTACCTTGAGCCCTTTTGCCAGCATTTTTCGGAGCCCGAAAGGTATCGGATCCAGCTGAAGCTTTCCAGCCTCGATCTTTGAGAGGTCCAGAATATCGTTGATGATGGTGAGTAAGGACTCAGCCGAAAATCTGGCGGTGTCAATGAGATTTCTCTGTTGGGAGTTCAGGGGCGTTTCTAATGCCGCCTCCGTCATGCCCAGGATGCCATTCATGGGCGTGCGAATTTCGTGGCTCATGTTAGCCAGGAATTCGCCCTTGGCACGGCTCGCTTGCTCGGCGTGTTCGCGTGCCTGTTCGGCGCGCCGGTTTGCCTCTTCCAGTTGGCGCGTGCGGGCTTGCACTCGATTGCGCAAAGCGGAGACCCAGAAGAAAGCACCGCAAGCAAGTGCGATGGCAACAAGGGACACGCGTCCCCAAGGGACCCGTTCCATTATGGGCCGCTTGGCCACGATGTGCATATCGGCCGGAGAAGCGGATTCGAGGCGCACACTGTAAGCTCTGTCGTCCATGTCCTGACGGACTAGTGCGACGCCACGCACCTCCACGCGATCGCCCACTTCCGGCAAGCTGTCTGGGTTTACTCTAGCCGCCAGGGGCAATTCAGCGGTCAATATGGACGTTCCGACGCGTACTCCGAATTCGCCGCGTCCGGCCATCAGTTCGCGCGCCACGACTTCCCCCTCCGCGCGTACCAGCGCGCCGGCAAATCCTGGTCGGTCCAGGTCCTTTTCCGTGAGGCGGCGAATATAGAAGGATTCCACGGCGGCAGCCGAACGAAAACGGGCCGCTCCCAGACGTCGGGTCCCTTGTTCATCTTGCACAATGCGGCCCAGCGCCTCTACGTTTTCACCGACCCGCGGCGCAGCCCCCTCAACAATTGGCTCGATCAGGATTCCGCTGCTTCCTTTTTGCAGAAAGAACTGATTGGACGCTCGAACAAGCGTAACCACCCCGCTGACCCGAACCATATCATCGATCTGCGTTCCCGAGTGGTAGGTAAGGAGCCGGCTGATGTCGACAAGTGGTAAAGACCAGTTTTGGTGAGGCGAAGCCGTGACTTCGATATCTTTGCAGCCTGCCACGTACATGGCGTCCGATACACGATCCTCGGCGCCGCCAGCCAAAGTTCCCAAAACACCATGAATCAGGACGTCGGCATCCACCAGCGCGGCGGAATCGCAACCGGCGGAAGACCCAAGAAGGATTTTCATGCTGCCCTTGTGATTCACACTAACGTCAAAGTTCAACGCGGTGTAGTAGGTCTGGGAACGAAGAACGCGGCATTGCAAGGTGGCCCAAACGTTGGCCGCTTCAGAGATGCGCCGGATTGGGTCACCCACCTTGAACGGTTGCGGCAACGGCCCATGGCCTACGACCTTCGCCTTCCACAGATGCAGGATGGGTGCGAACCTGCCGCGAGCGGTAACCCCCTCCGCTTCTATCCAGTCGCCAAAATGTAGAGGAGTGCTGTCATCGGGGCCCATGGCATAGATTCCCGTCGTGCCATTTTGCAAAAAGAGAAAGTAACCCTTTGGAGTGAAGAGCGTTACTTGAGCGCGGAGGCGAAACCGATATTCATGGCCAGCCTCTTCATTCGTGAGGCCAAGCACCTGCGCCAAGCTGGTCAAAGGCGGCCTGCTCGGGAGGGAAGCGACGGCATTTGATGCGGTTTCGGCGGACGCCACCAGGCAACCGACGAGCGCGGCCATTGCTAAACGACTAAGGCGAACCGACTTCACTAACAGAGTATCGGCAACTCTGATACTTCCCTGCAATCATTCGCAGGGCAATCGCCACCTGACGCCGCTAACGGTAGCGTCGTCGGGTCGGCTACGACCAACCCGTATTGCGTGGCTGTCCGGGTATCCGCGGCCAGGAGCAGGCACGGCACGACGAAAGACAATGCCACGACAGGAGTGCGAGTATCGCCGGGAAGGTGCGCATAGCAAGACTATATATCGATTCTGCGGAGCGCTGGTGGCCTGAAGCTTCAGCTCAGCGATGCCAGAACGGGCGGAGGTTCGGGGGATACAGCGTCAGCGTTTGGCGCAACGGGCCGCAGCCGGTCGATTTCCTGGTTAAGTTTGTCGACTCGAACGGGCTTGGTGGCGTAGCCATCCATGCCTGCCGCCAAGCAGTGCTCGCGATCACCCGACATCGCGTGGGCCGTGAGAGCGATGATCGGGATGTGCTTGCCGGTGCCTTTCTCGTTTTTGCGAATGGCGAGCGTTGTTTCTATGCCGTCCATGTCGGGCATCTGAACGTCCATCAGAATGATGTCGAAAGTCTGCTGCCGCAAGAGATCGAGGACCATTTTCCCTGAACCTGCCACGGTGACAGAATGACCTTGTTTTTGAAGGACCCGAACGGCCACTTTTTGATTGACAAGGTTATCTTCCGCTAACAGAATTTGCAGTCCCACCGCGACGACTCCGCTTTGCGCCGGTTGGGTGGTGGGGACAGCTTCCGGCTTGCTATCGACCACCTTGGCCACCACGGTGAAATGGAAACAACTCCCTTTTCCTACTTCGCTTTCAACCCAAAGTTTGCCGCCCAGCATTTGGACGATTTTCGAAGAAATCGTCAGCCCAAGGCCGGTGCCGCCGAACTTTCTTGTAGTTGAGGCATCGGCTTGTGAAAACGCTTCAAAAATGGACTGCTGTTTGTCGGCGGGAATGCCGATGCCAGTATCGCGTACGGAAAAATGAAGCCGGGCTTCATCGCCGGTTAGATTATCAAGGCTGACCATTAGCTCGATTTCCCCGGCACTAGTGAATTTGAGAGCGTTGCCGAGCAGATTCGTGATGACCTGCCATAGTCGCGTCAGATCGCTAAGAATCGTGTCCGGTACGTTGGGCTGAACATCGCAAAGAAGTTTCAACCCTTTGCTGGCTGCGACGCCGGCGTGCACTTTGAGTCGTTTTGCCAGGATTTTTCGGGGCGCGAAAGGTATCAGATCCAACTGAAGCTTTCCAGCCTCGATCTTTGAGAGATCCAGAATGTCGTTGATTATGGTGAGTAAGGATTCGGCTGAAGATCGGGCGGTTTCGATGAGCTCTCTTTGTTCGGGGTTCAGGGGCGTTTCTAATGCCGATTCCGTCATACCCAGGATGCCATTCATGGGTGTGCGAATTTCGTGGCTCATGTTAGCCAGGAATTCGCCCTTGGCACGGCTCGCTTGCTCGGCGTGTTCGCGTGCTTGCTCGGCGCTGCGGTTTGCCTCTTCCAATTCGCGAGTGCGGGATCGCACTCGATTGCGCAAAGCGAAAACCCAGAAAAAGGCTCCGCAAGAAACTGCGAAGGCAGCGAGGGATACGCGGCCCCAGGGAATCCTCTCCGCCATAGGCCGCCTAGTCACGATGTACATGTCAAGAGGAGTGCGCGATTCGAGACGAACTTCGTAACCTCTATCCTCAACAGCGTCGTGGATTCGGGCGACCCCCGTAACCTCGGCGCGGTCGCCCACTTCAGGCAAGCTGTCTGGGTTAACGCCCTTCGCGAGCGGCAACTCGACCGTGAATGTCGCTCCTCCGATGCGCAGGCCAAATACCCCGTGCCCCGGCATCAATTCGCGCGCCAAGACTTCACCTTCAGTACTGACCAACGCGCCATCGAATCCGGATTGTGCCAAATCGTATTCCGTGAGCCGGCGAACCTTGAAACGTTGAGCGCTGGCGGTCGAACGAAAACGGGCGCCTACTATGCGTCGAGTGCCGTCTTCGTCTTGTACCAGGCGGCCCAGGACCTCGAGGCTTTCGCCACCTAGCGGCGCACCCTCGACCACTGGCTCGACAAGAATCCCACTATCTTCTTTCTGCAGAAAGAACTGATTGGACGCCCGAACGAGAGTAACAACGCCATTGACACGAACGATTTCGTCGATCCCCGTTCCCGAACGGTATCCAAGAAGCCCTCCAATTTCCATCAGCGGCGGAGACCAGTCCTCTCGCGGAGGAGCGACGACCTTGAGGTCTTGACAATTTGTCACAAACAGGGCGTCCGACTGGCGATTCCCCGCACCGGCCGCTTTGGTCCCCAAAACGCCCTGAATCTCGACATCGGCATCCAGCAAACCGGCACGATTGCAGCCATCGGATGATCCCAGCACGACTTTCACTGTAGCCTTAGAGCCATGGCTCGAGCAATTCACTCGCAGGTAAAAGTTCAATGAGGTGTAGTAGAAGAGGCGCCGTTCCTCCGAGCGCAGAATTCGACCACTCGCGCGTGCCCAAACGTTAGCTGATTCAGGGACTTGCGTGGCCGGGCCGCCCATATCCAAAGGTGGCGGCAGCGGACCCTTTCCGACAACCTTCAGGCTGTGTAGATCTATCACCGGCGCGAACCCGCCGTGGGCAGTGACACCCTCGACTTCTATCCAATCGCCAGAGTGAAGGCTATGGCAGGTTTTTTCGCAGTTAGCATAGATTCCAAGCAACCCATCTTGCAAGAAAAGCCAATCGGCGTTGGGACTGTAGAGTGTTACTTGGGCACGGAGGTGAAATGGATATCCTTTACTGCCCTCATCGTTGGTAAGGCTAAGTACCTGCGCCAAGCTGGTTAAAAGCGGGCGCGCATTTGAGGCGCTTTCGGCGGATGCCACGAGGCAACCGATCAGCGTTGCCAGCGGTAAGAGACTAAGGCGAGCCGACTTCACTATCAGAATATCGGCAGGTCTGACAAGCTTCTACAGACTTATGGGCGGGTCAGGTGAGCAAACCCTTCACTCGTCCTTCCAAGGTGTTTCTCATACCACTGCCAAGGAGTTTTTCAAGCAAGCCCAGATCTGCGTCGATAGTGAGGTCGCGGTCGGTGACTTCCACGGTGCCTTTGATGGGTGCGCTAAGCAGGCCCAACTTGGCGTTGAAGGAAAAGACTAGCGTGTTACCCTGCCATTGCCGTTTTTCGTCGGTGACCTGAATTGGCACCAGCGGCGTGCCTTTGAAGAGATCATCGAAAGAACGGTCGACAGCCAGAATGATCTGATCTTTAGATTTGCTATGTGAGACCGTGATCCGCATACCTCTACGATACGTCCGAACGGTGCGAGGATTCAGGGTAGGTGAATTTTAATGAGACTCTCCCACGCGGTGGCGCATCTTCGGTGAAGGAGAGAATGATGAAAGTTGTTTTATATGGCGCGACGGGAATGATTGGGTCGCGCATTTTGCAGGAGCTTGTGGCGCGCGGCCACAGTGTGGCAGCGGTAATGCGCAACACAGGGAAAGTGCAGGCGTCCGGCAGCGTGACCGTGGAACAGGGTGACGTTCTCGACCCGAAAAGCGTGGCCGCGACGGCGAAGGGATCGGATGCGGCCATCAGCGCTTATGCGCCGGGCTTTGAAACGTTAGACAATTTGGTGTTGGCGACAAAATCAATGATAGCGGGGCTCCAGGAGGCAGGTGTGCGGCGGTTCATTATGGTGGGCGGGGCAGGGAGCCTTGATCTAGCGCCGGGCGTGCATTTGGTGGATACGCCCGAGTTTCCGGCCGCGTGGAAGGGAATCGCGTTAGCTCATAGGGATGCTTTGAATGTGCTCAAGGGAGCGGATTTGGATTGGACGTCGCTGAGTCCAGCGGCGTTGATTGAGCCCGGAATACGAACGGGGAAATTTCGGTTGGGCCAAAATCAGTTGATTGTGGATGACAAAGGCGAGAGCAAGATTTCCGCCGAAGATTACGCGGTTGCGTTGGTGGATGAGTTAGAGAAAAATGAGCACGTGAGGCAACGGTTTACTTTGGGGTATTGAGCTCGTTCTATTTGTTACTTACTCACATCTGAGCGCGGCCGTTGGATCGACTTTCATCGCTCGGCGCGCTGGAATTAAGCAAGCTAGGATGGAAACCGCGGCGAGCAAAACAGCCACAACTACGAACACCCCTGGATCGAGCGGACTGACCGCATAGAGCTGCGTTCGGAGATAACGCGAAAGCCAGCTGGCCACAATGGCGCCACCAATGATCCCGGCTGCCGTCATGACAAAGCCCTGACGCAGGATGAGCAGAGCTACTTGTCCCGGCTTCGCGCCGAGCGCCATCCGCAAACCGATTTCCGCTGTACGCTGGCTGCCCATGTAGGAGATCACACCAAAAATGCCGATCGCGGCAAGCACGAGCGCCACCCCAGCGTAGACTCCCAGAATCGTTGTCACTAGCTGTCGGAGGTGGGATTGTGATGAGAGAATCTCCTCGAAGCTATGCACCGACCAGACGGGCTGGTCTTTGTCTACCCACCAGATTGCACGGCGAATTTCGTTCACCATCTTCATTGGATTGCCGGCGGTACGAACCGCAAGGCTCGTAAAAATGAAAGGATTCTGCGCCAGGACACCGTAGATTTGGGCGGCGGGCGGATCTGTCAGCGTGAATTGTTTCACGTCTCCCACAACTCCGACAATTTCCCCGCTCAGCGGGGTCTGCGCCAGACGCAAATGTTGTCCGATCGGGTCGCGTTCAGCAAAGTATTGGCGGGCGAGGGTTTGGCTAATGACGAAAACGTACGGGCCCTCGGCTTGATCGTGTTCATTGAACACGCGGCCACGCAGTAATGGAATTCGCATCGCGGAAAAAAAATCGGGATCGGCAAAGTTAAGCAATGCGTGCGGTGTCTCTGCCGAGGGACGCTCGGGCCGGTCGGCGAGGAAGAAGTCGGCGCCGTTCCCGTTGCCGCCCAACGGCACAGCGCGTACCGACGTTGCGGCGATCACACCGGGCAGAGCCTTGATTCTTGCCACCACTTCACGATGAAATTGCGCCTGCTGCGGGCCCCTAGGGTACTTGTTACGCGGTACGCGATAAGCCAGTGTCAACAAATTGTGCGGATCGAATCCAGGCTGTGCGCGGCCTAACTCAGAGAAGCTCTTGATCATCAAGCCCGCGCCCACCAGCAGGATCACCGCGATGCCGATCTCACTAGCGGCGAGAATACTTCGAATGCTATTCCTTCCCGTTCCCGAACCCTTGCTGCGCACACGCAACGATTCCGCATTCATGCTGAGCCAAGCGGGAATCGCCGCGACGAGAAACGCGGCGGCGAGCGAAAGGCCAAGCGTGAAAAGGACCAGCCGAAGGTCTAATGCGATTTTTGTTCCGATTGGCAGGTACACCGCAATCGAAGAGGCAATTCTCGGAACGCTCCAGATGCTGAATAGAAGTCCTAATCCGCCGCCCGAGCCGGCCAGCAAGAATGCCTCGGCCAGCACGCGCGACATGAGCCTGGAACGGCTGGCACCCAAAGCGATCCGAACGGCGCGCTCGGGTTCGCGCGAAATCATACGGGCGATGAGCAAGCTGGCCACATTGGTGCAAGCAATGAGAAAAACGAACGCAACCGCTCCAGCCAAGGCGAGCAAGGAAGGTCTGCGATCCGCAACAATATCTTCCTGAAAGGGCACGACCGTGGCTCCCGACCCTCTGTTCGATGCCGGATACGCTGCCGCCAGGCGCGAAGCAACAGTATCCATCTCCACCTGCGCTGACCGTGGGGAGGCGTTCTCGCGCAGGCGCGCCAACACGAAGCAACTGGTCAGCCCGCGGACCATCGAATAATTCGGATATTTAAATGCCGGCAGCAACACATCCGCATCTGCCAAAGGAAAGGCGAACGATGCCGGCAGAACTCCCACAATCACGTAAGGCTCATTGTTAAGCTCCATAGTCCTACCCACGACGTGCGGGTCCGCCCCAAATCGTGAGCGCCACAGCCCATCGGAAAGCAGGGCGACTCGCTGCCCGCCAATTCTGTCTTCACCTTCCGTAAACCCGCGCCCCATAGCCGAAGCGACTCCTAGCAGAGGCAGAAAGTTAGATGACACGAACATGCCGATGACCCGTTCGGGCTGGTCCAGTCCGGTCAGGTTCACGCTCTGCCCGGCCCACGTCGCCAGCCCGCTAAAGGAATGCGTCATCTTGCGCCAATCGTCGAGATCGGGCTGCGAAACCAACTGCCGATGTCCCTGCGCATCGCGAGCGAATACTTCCACCAATTGATTCGAGCGCTGAAATTGCAGCGGTTCCAGTAGCACGCCGTTGACGACGCTAAAGATCGCTGAATTCGCGCTGATTCCAATCGCCAGAGTCAGTACCGTGGCCAGCGTAAAGCCGGACGATTTGCGCAGTGTACGCCAAGCATACCGCAGATCTTGCAAGATCTGGTCGAGTGCGCTCCATCCCCACGTTTGGCGTACCTCCTCCTTCACTAAACTTGTGTTGCCGAAGGCCCTCTGGGCGGAGTAGCGGGCTTCGTCCTCAGCTAGCCCACGCTCCCGCTGTTCTTCCGTCTCCAGTTCCAGGTCGGAGCGCAGTTCCCGCTCCAAGTCTTGCTCGCGTTTCTTTGCCGACCACCAGCGCATATGATTCCCTTCACTCGTATCCCAAGGCGACCATTGGATCAATCGCGGCGGCTCGATGCGCGGGTATATAGGACGCAATTGCGCCCACGAGCAACAACACCAGCGCCGATCCGACTGAAATCCAGGCGTCTGTCGGTGCCACACCATAGAGCAGTGTTGTTAGCCCCCGCATAACGGCCCATGATCCGGCCGCTCCAAGTACCAAACCGTATAACACGAGCTGCAACCCTTCGCCAAGCACCGTGTGCAGCACTTGACGCGGCCGCGCCCCAAGCGCCATGCGTACTCCGATTTCGCGGCGCCTTTGCGCCACGGTGTAGGCGAGCAGTCCGTATAATCCCAGCGCCGCCAGCAGTAGCGCGAGCCCGGCAAAAGCCCCGACCAACTTTACGGCCACATCGCGCGATACCAGCTTGCCGGCAATCAATTGCTCCATCGGCATTACATCGGCGATTGGTTGATTGCTGTCGATTTCCCAGATCGCCCGTTCCATCGATATCGCATAGGACATGGGATCGCCTTTCACACGCACAGCTAAATCGCGAGGCGTGAAATAGCCGTACGACCCGGCCGGCTGGGTGTACGGAAAGTACATCTCAGGGCGGCCATTGAGATTCAGCTCCATTTGCCGAACGTCTTCCACCACCCCGACGATTGTGATCCAGGGAGCATTCTCCTCATAAAGCCGAAAGCGGCGGCCGAGCGGATTCCGCCCCGCAAAATATTGCCGTGTCATAGCTTGGTTGACGATGGCTACCGGCGGCGCGTCCGGTCCGTCCGACTCTCGAAAGAACCTGCCAGCGCGGAGCCTCACTCCGATGGTCTGCAGATAATCGGGGCTGATCACTCGGTGGTTGGCGTCATTGAACTCTCCTGGCGGGAGTGGCGCTGCCCCGTCGATGATGAAACCGCTTGTTCCTCCCGCATTCGTCAACGGGAGAAAGGTGGTGTACCCGGCGGAAATCACGCCGGGCATTGCGGTGACACGCTGCAATACGCGCGAATAGAAGGCTGAACGTGGGGAAAAATCGCGGTAGCGAGAATCAGACGAGATAGGTAGAGATGTGCGTAAAGTTACCACTCCTTTAGGCTGGAATCCGAGCGGCACGTGCGACAGCTCCCAAAGCGTCTTGGTCAGCAATCCTGCTCCTACCAGAAGAACGCCGGCAATCGCCACCTCGCCCACAATGAGTGCTTTGCGCAATCGAGAGCCGCCGCCGATCGCCGCGCGACCTCCCCTCTGTAATGCGGCCGTCATGTCTTCGCGGCACAAAACGAGGGCGGGCAGCGCTCCAAACAGCATAGAAGCAGCCAGCGAGATGAAAAATAAGAATGCCAGCGCCGGCGGGTCAATTCTGGGTTCCGACCATGCGGTGAGCGAGAGCGGTACCAGATGGCGCAAAAATGGCGTGGCCCAGATGGCGATAGCTATCCCAGCCATTCCACCAATTGCACCCAGCAGCAGGCTTTCGACAAGCATCTGCCGGACGAGCCGCGCCCGTCCCGCGCCGAGGGCCGTGCGCACCGCCAACTCGCGCTCGCGCCGCGCACCGCGGGCCAGCATCAGACCGGCGAGATTCGCACAGGCAATTAAGAGTACGCAGCCAACAGCGGCTGCGACTGCCCACAGGGCAGGTTTGAGATTGCCGACCAGTTGGTCACGCAAGCAGATCACGACAGCTCCGAGATTCGTGTTTGACTCGGGGTATTCGCGAGCGAGTTGCGCAGCCACGCCAGCCATCTCACGCTGGGCCTGAGCAAGACTCGAGCCTGGTTTGAGGCGAGCAAAAACGCGAAGGTAGTGGCTGTCTCGCGTCGCGAACTCGCGCGGGCCGAGCGCCAACGGCACCCAAACCTCCGAGTGCTCGGGAAATCTGATGCCGCGCGGCATTACGCCCACTACCTGAAATTTCTCGCCGTTCAGCAGAATCTCTCGTCCGACAACCCCACGGTCGGCTCCGAAGCGCCGCTGCCATAACCCATAGCTGATCAGCGCTACCCGCGGTCCTCCCGGGCGATCCTCTTCGGCTGAGATATTCCGTCCGAGTAGCGGCGAAACACCCAGCAGCGGGAAGAGATTGGCGGTGACGGGACTGCCTTCCACTTGCTCGGGCGTCCCTCGACCGGTCAGAGCATAAAGATCACCCTTCAGTGCGGCCATATCTACAAAGACGTGATTTCGGCGCTTCCAATCGATATAGTTGGCCGGGGCCGGCGTATCCATGGGAAAACCGACACGCGAGCCGTCTTCCCAAACTTCAACAAGCTGGCCGGCATTCCGAAACGGGAGCGGACGGAGAAGGACCGCGTCCACAACACTAAATATCGCCACGTTCGCGCCTAACCCGAGTGCTAAGGCGAGTGCGGCGAAGACAAGGAAGCCCGGGCTCTTGCGCAGCAGTCGCAAAGAAAAGCGGGTGTCTTGCAGCAACCTCTCGAACGATATCCATTCCCACATTTCTCGTGTCTCTTCCTTGATCAGTGATGTATTGCCGAGCGCCCGCCGAGCTGCGTAAAGAGCATGTTCCGGCGACAAGCCATTCTCACGCTGCTCTTCCGCCTCCAGCTCGAGATCCGAACGCAGTTCGCGATCAAGATCTGCTTCCCGATTTTTCTTGCGCCGCCACAGCATGTCAACTTTCCTCCACCGGCCACATGATCTGTGCCACCGCGTTAGCCATCTGTTTCCATTTGGACTCCTCCGCCTGCAGTTGCTTCCTGCCCGTTGGCGTCAGCCGGTAGTATTTGAATTCACGATTGCGGTCAGGCGCCACTTCCCACTTAGACACCACCCACCCTCTCCGCTCGAGGCGATGTAGCGCGGGGTACAGTGAACCGTGCTGTACCTGTAACAAATCGTTCGTTGTTCGCTGAATGTGCTTGCCAATACTGTGGCCGTGGGCAGGCCCGAACAGCAGCGTCCGCAAAATGAGCATGTCGAGGGTACCGTGGAGAAGTTCGATTCGATCCGGTATTTTCTTTCCCATTGAAGATATTCTACCTCCAATTGGATTCGCATGGTAGACAATCAACCACCGAAAAGGTTCGAGTTGTCAGGAAGACTTCTTTTGCTGAGGTTGCGAATCAATACACCCACTGGTCAAAGAAAACGCTTAATGACGATCCTGCCGCCATCTCCATCGCGGCTTGAAAGTCTTTGCTCGTAACCGTCCGTCCCCAATTCGCGCGTGTATAGGTCTTGAACCCTTGCCAAAACACTTGTTCGCCAAGCTGCCGTCTGAGAAGATGCAAGACCCAAGCTCCTTTGTAATAAGGAAGGTTCCCGCCTACCTCGCTCTCACCTTTTCCCCGATAACAGAGCGCATGATCTTTCCCCGCCGCTTTGAGTCGATCATAGTTTGTGTGCGCGATCTCAATTTCGTGCTCATAACGCCCTTGTCCGTATCTTTCACCCAGGAACACGTCTGCCATAAACGTAGCCACTCCTTCGTTCAGCCAAAAATCGCCCCACTCCCGGCAAGCCAGCCCGATGCCCCACCATTGATGAGCTAGTTCATGCGCCAGCAACCATTCCTCATCGGGATGACTCAGAAGGGTTGTTCCATAAGTATTGGGTAGAAGCGTGAAGTCACCCAGTTCCTGTTCTGGATTCCCATCCACCATGACTTGCGAGTATGTCCTTGCCGGATACGGCACACCTGCCTTTTGCGAAAAGAATTCCAGCGCGCTCGGCGTTGCGCGAAAGATCTGTGTCATTTGATCTATACCGTACTTCTCGCTGAAACAGCGAAGTTCCGTTCTACCCGAGCTTGTTCTGCTCTGCGTAAACGGTCCCACTGCGAAAACCAAAGACGAAATCGGGAATCGCACGCCTCTCATTCCACTCGGAGATGAGATCGGGGCCGACCGTTCTAGTGGATACATTTTGTCCGTTTCCGATCACAACCGTACCCGCCGGAACCCTGAGCGAAAGCCGCAACGTCGCCAGATCGCTAGGCTCGTGGTTTACAACTAACCACTGACTCGTGCGGTAAACCGTGTATGCTTCACTACCGGAAAAGATCAGCCCCTTGGTCGGCGATCCATGAAACGTCAGGGTCATGCTTAGCCGCTCGCCAAGTTGCAGCGGCGTGCCGAGGTGAATCGCCACGTGAGCGGGCAATTGGGAAAAAACTTGCGACTTTTTCCCCACTCGTACCGACTCCAAGATGATCTCGTCGGCATCTAATTCGATTTCGGTCACTGATGGAGTAGTCGACCGTAAGAGGATAGTCTCCTTCCCCGTCAAGCTTCGATGCTCAAGATCGAGAGCTAAATGAGCGTCGTAATGCTCAATCGTGTAGGGCCGGGCTAACGATACGGCCCTCATCGTGAGTACGAAACCTATCGAAAGAAGGATCGCGCGCATTTCTTGCATCGGCAACCAATCGTACCGTGGTGTGGTTAGATGCGGGATTCCATTTGACAATCAACAGGAAGGCGCGGTATGCTCCCTGTAGGCGGTCAAATGAAGCAAAAGCCGATGTACTTCAAGGCACCTTGGATCTCCTCGTTTTGAAAACCTTGGACACCATGGGGGCAATGCATGGCTATGGCATTGCCCAGCGGATTCAGCAAATCTCGGAGGATGTACTGCAGCTCAATCAGGGGACGCTTTATCCGGCGTTACTGCGGCTTGAACAGCAAGGTTGGATCCAATCGAAGTGGGGTGTATCCGAGAACAACAGGAGAGCCCGGTATCATTCCATGACGCGTTCCGGCCGCAAGCAGCTCGTCGAAGAGCGAGAGAACTGGGACCGCGTCTCGGGAGCGATTGCGCGCCTTCTTGAAGCGGGAGCTTAACAGATGCCGGTGCGCGCGTTTCTATCGCGAGTTCTAAGCCTGTTTCGGCAGCGCGCGCTGGATCACCAGCTGGACGAAGAACTGCGTTTCCATCTCGACATGGAAGCGGAAGCGAATAGCAAGCGCGGCATGAACCGCGAAGATGCCTCGCTAGCGGCCCAGCGTGTGTTTGGCGGCACCCAGCAAATCAAAGAAATCTACCGTGAGCGAAGAGGGTTGCCAATGGTTGAAGTAGCGTTCAAAGATTTGCAGTATGCCTTTCGCACCATCCGCAGAAGCCCCGGTTTCACCACTATCGTTGTGATCTCCTTGGCCCTGGGAATCGGCGCAAACACCGCAATCTTCACACTCGTTGACGCCGTGATGTTGCGCTCGCTGCCAGTACGATCACCCGAGGAGCTGGTATCGGTGGGCGACGCGTCACGACCGACTGCACTAGGAAACGGTGGGCCGATGGCAAATATCTTCTCGTGTCCGCTCTATCAGCGGCTGCGGGACCAAAACCGCGTGTTCAAGGCACTGTTGGCATCTGGCCAAACCCGTCATATCGATGTCAGCGTGGCGAGTGGCCCGCCCGAAGAGGGTCGCGGCAGGCTTGTGTCGGGCAACTACTTTGATGTGCTGGGTGTGTCGCCGGTTCTCGGCCGCACGTTCTCTCCGGAACAAGACCGCACGCCCGGGGCTAGCCCCGTCGTAGTTATCAGCTACGAGTACTGGATGAACCGTTTTGCTCGCGACCCCAGTGTGCTGGGAACCACGGTTAGGATCAACGGATCGCCCTTCACGGTGATTGGCGTCGCGCCACCTCACTTTACGGGCGAAGTAGTGGGAAGCCCGACAGACATCTGGATTCCGCTCTCGATGCAGGCGCAAGTGAATCCAGGAGAGCCGAGGCTGGACAAGCGCGATTCGAACTGGCTCTTGTGCATGGGAAGGCTCAAGCCTGAGGTGTCTATCCAGACCGCCCGCGCGCAGATCACAGCGCTGGTACAGGAGGCTCTGATTGACTACGAAGGCGCTGCCGGCTCATCCGATAAGCTGCGCGAAATTCGCAGTGAAAAGGTGGACGTACAGCCTGGGAGCAAAGGATTCTCGTGGATTCGCAAGCACGATTCGCCGCTGCTGTTCACGCTCATGGCGATGGTTGGTCTTGTACTGCTCATTGCGTGCGCAAACGTCGCGAATCTTCTATTAGCTCGCGGGACCAGCCGCCAAAAAGAAATTTCCGTACGGCTGGCGTTGGGCGCCGGCCGCACGCGCATTGTTCGGCAGTTGCTTACAGAAAGCGCGTTGTTAGCGATCGCCGCCGGAACCGCGGGCATTCTGTTGGCAGGCTGGGGCAGCCGAGTGTTAGCGCAACTCGGCTCTGGGGGGTTCGGCCAGAATCCAGTTCCGTTTGAGGTTGACTTGCATCCTAATATGACTGTCCTCGGCTTCAACGCCGGAATTTCAATCCTGACAGCCATTCTCTTTGGCCTTGTTCCGGCGCTGCGCTCGACACGCGTCGACCTTACGCCAGCGCTGAAAGAGAATCCGCGCAGGGTGAGTCAGGGCCGATGGCGTTTGGGCAGGCTGCTGGTGGTGGGACAGCTAGCGCTATCCACCGTGATTTTAGTTGGAGCAGGGCTCTTTCTCCGCAGTATCTCTCATCTAAATTCTTTGGATGTTGGTTATTCCCGTCGCAATCTAGTGGTCATGGCAGCCGATCTAGCCGGCAGCGGCTATCCACCACCACAACGGTTACCAGTGACGCGCAGGTTGATCGAGCATCTGCGTGCAACTCCGGGCGTGACTGGCGTGACCGTATCCAGCAATGGGGTTTTCAGTCATCTGGATTCCAGCACAAACAGCTTGCAGGTTGAAGGTTTTACTCCGATCCGAAAAGACGATTCGTGGACTAGATTATCGTTCTGTTGAAAGAATCTGGTTCTCCTCCATTTTG
>PMSX01000278.1 GCA_003167495.1 Bryobacterales bacterium
GAGAGCGCTACCAGTCCGTTTTGGGTGTCGGATAACGGCAGCAGTGTGTCCACTTTGTACAGCACAACCGGCGCGAAGGTGCCGCTGACCGTCAGCATGCCCGCCGGCTCCTCTGAACTAACAGGCCAAGTCTTCAACGGCACCACAAACTTTAACGGCGATAACTTCCTCTTTGCCACGGAAAACGGCACGATTACCGGTTGGCGCGGCGCGTTGGGCACCACCGCCGAGACTTTGTTCACGGAGACCGGCGCCAGCTTTACTGGGCTGGCGATCTCTTCAACGAAAACGGCCCTCTATGCTGCGGACTTCGCCACGGGCAAGGTCGATGTCTTCAGCTCCAGTGGCTTAACGGGCAGTTTCTCCGATTCCGCAGTTCCGGCCGGATATGCGCCGTACAATATCCAAAACATTAACGGCCAGATCTACGTGACGTTTGCACCGCGCGGCGCTGGCGGAGCCGCGACAGGCGGTGCAGGCAATGGATATGTTGCGATCTTTAATCCCACTCTTGGTACCTTTACAAAGGTCGTATCCGGGGGTGTGTTGAACGATCCGTGGGGTATAACCATTGCTCCGGCCGTCGGCTTCGGCTCCTTGAGTGGCGATCTGCTGGTGGGCAACTTTGGCGACGGCACCATTAACGCCTTCAATCCGATCACCGGCGCCCTAGTGGGTACGCTGGCCGACGGGAGCGGCACGCCGATTGTAGACCATGGGTTGTGGGCGCTGACTTTCGGCAACGGCGGCAGCGGAGGTTTAACTACTTCGCTATACATCACGGCCGGGCCGGACAAGGGCGCGGACGGTCTTTTCGCGGAAATCAGTACTGTGCCGGAACCGTCAACTCCTGTTATGGCCTTTTGCGCTGTGGCGGTGCTCCTCGCTTCGCGCGCTGTTGGCGAGCGAAAGCGTAATTCATAAACGGCAATGGAACCGACGGTCGATCGATCGTTCGTCTTCTTAGCTTCTATCTTCTTAGCTTCTACATTCCAGCCCGCGCCGGAGGCACGGCTGAACAACTTCTCCTATAGCGCTGTTTCTTTTCAGCCGATAAGATCATCGTGTATGGTGCCAGCAACAGTTGTAAGGCGTAGGAGGCGGGAATCTGGTTCCACGACTGTCGAGTTCGGTTTCGTAATTCTCCCGCTTTTTGCGTTGCTGTTCATGACCATTGATGTCGCCTGGATCATTTTTGCGTCGGCGTGCATTCAAGAAGGGGCGCGCGAAGGCGTGCGTTATGCCGTGACAGGTTCCGGGCAGTCCGAAACCACCTTGGATAACGCGGTTACGGCGGTCGTTCAGCAATACTCATTTGGCTTCGCCAAAGCAACCAACATTAGCGTCAGCTACTATCCGTCGACTGGCTACTCTTCCTCCGGCGCCCCCGCAAATATTGATGGTACACCGGAAGCAACCGCCGTCGGCAACATAGTGAAGGTCACAGTGCAGGGTGTCGCGATGAACAGTCTCGGTCCAATTTTCCGCGTATGGACCCCTTTACAGCTGATGGCGAGCTCGTCCGATGTCATGCAATAGCTTCGCCCATTTATCAGCCATGAGACATTCGGTAAATCGGAATTCGACGGAACGGGGAAGCGCTTTAATTGAGTTCATTTTGTGCGTCGGTCTGTTTTGGATGCCCCTGTTCTTTGGCGCCACTCAGTTCGGTCTTCAGCTGATTAGCGCCATTCAGGTCACTGAAGTTTCTCGCGATTCGGGACACATGTACGCCTATGGAGTCGATTTCTCGCAGTCGTCAAATCAATATCTGCTGGCAAGCTTTCAGCCCAGCCTGAACGTCGATCCCACGGGCTCGGGTGGCTCGACTGTCGTGATTCTCTCCACAGTCGAATACGTCGACACGGCCCTTTGCCAGGCAGGCGGATACTCTTCCACTTGCCCAAACTATGGCAATATTGTCTTCACCGGCCAAATTGTCGTCGGCAATGCAGCGCTTCATGCGAGCAATTTTGGCACACCCACCACGAGTTCCAATGGAACCGTCTCAATGGGAGGCCCGTCCACGTCCGGATATCTCAACGCATCGAATGCGTTGGTGACGGGTTTTTCAGGCATCACCTTGACCTCCGGAGCGTCTGGAGCGCAGTATGCCTATATTTCTGAGGTGTACTCGAAGTCGTCCGGCCTAAATTGGTTTCTCCCATCGAATCCGTGGGTCAACGCACAATCTTTCTTCTAGCGACGGTCTCAAGAGCGCCGAACATAGCAGAGCGCGCCGGCGGGCCTTCAGGCGAAAGAGCGAAAAAGGGCTCAGACACGCCCTAAGTTTCGTGATCGCTTGATCGATGGCCCTGACCACGTATGTTTATCGGGCATCGCCCGCCATCCAAAATCATTGACAAGACTAGCCTTCATTAACTCCAATCGAAAGGTATCGCTCCGGCGGCGATCATGCGCATATGCGCAATATACCATTTGTTGGGCGTCCAACCTCGGCTAAACTTCGTTTAACTACTCCATTGACATCCATTGTATACTCGGTTTGTACTCATACGATACCCGCAGCTGGATTTAGGAGAGGCCCGGTGGGCCCCAATTATGACCAGAATTCAACTTGACATGCCAGAAGAGCAAGTTAAGGAACTCGACGAGCTGATGAAAGAAACGAACATCACGACTCGCAAAGATTTGTTCAACAACGCGCTGACCCTGTTCCAATGGGCCGTGAAGGCCAAGCGGGCGGGCCGCATAGTCGCGTCGTTAGACGAAGAAACCGGAACAGCAAAAGAGATCTTGATGCCGGTGCTCGAGAACGTCCGAGTGACCAGTTTGACGAGCAAACCGTGAAAATATAGCATCGACCGAGGATCAAGCCTATTCATCGTGTGAATCGTGTACCCATGGCTTAGGATTCAATAGAATCTGACCGTCGGTCTGGAAGCGTTTGTTTATCGCACGTTCCGTTTCTGATTGCCCGTATCTCTCAACGTGCTCAACGCTTGGCGCAAGGATGACACTGTTCTTTTCGCGCTCGGCCGCTTCGTCTTTGCGCTGCAGGTCTCGCACCTCGTAGCGTAGTTTGCGCACTTCATACACTTTCTTGACGAGGTCAAGCAGCGGGACAATGGCGGAGTACAAACCGCCCAAAACGGAGACGGCGATAGATATCCAGAACTCTGGTTTGAAGTAGTATTGGAGGCCGCCGAAAATCGCGAATCCAAACCCGATGCCGACCAGCAGCGCGAGCAGATTCCGTAAAAGGCTGACCCAGTTCATTGCCCCAACAGTGTACTCTGCGATCTTGTCGGCACCCAACAGCTAGCAAGCGCGCAATGGCTGCAAGGGCAGGGAAGCGCCAGGCGCTCACATGACCGCTTTTGCGGCCCTGATTTCTTGGGCCTTCGCTTCGATCTCCACTTGATGGATTGTGATCCATTTCTGGTGTATGGTTTCGGCCTCAGGGGACTGTCAGACACCAATTTCCCCCGCAAAAACGCTACTTCGAGAGCCGCAGAATCTGCGACGCGACCTGATG
Organism: Bryobacterales bacterium; assembly: GCA_003167495.1. GTDB lineage: Bacteria > Acidobacteriota > Terriglobia > Bryobacterales > Bryobacteraceae > Bog-105. The sequence continues at coordinate 3,500 of PMSX01000278.1, forward strand.
AAAAGCCGCCGCCAGTTGGGTATCGTTCGGCGAGTAGACGAATGAGCCAGTTGGCAAAGAAGCGTTGTACCGGCTACTGCTTGGATCGTTCGCCACACGCTGCAGGAAGGCCTGGAAAACGCTCTCATCGGACATGTCGGCGGCGCCGCCAAGGCCGATCGTATAGATCACCGGCTTGTAGACGGTGTCTGAAATGATTTGCAAAGCTTGCGCGTCCGCGGCATTGAACGAAGCATCTGTGACTGATTGGGGGGTATCTATCCGCATCGCTCCAGAAGTGGCATAAGTTCCTGTAACCAAGTCGTTCGCTTGGGTCATGAATGCGCTATTGACTGTCGAATCTCCGTAAGCGTCCAAGAGCGGAATATAGGCGATATCTTGCCTCGGAGCGCTAGGCCCAATGGCCGGATAATTCACTGAGGTGTTCCACGGGCTACCTGCGAAATAGCAACCGGAAACGGACAGAGCCGTCAGATTCGTATTGCAAATCGCGCGCGATTGGCCGCTGCCGCAAACGCTCGTAGGCGCTGGTACCGGAATTTGATATATGCCTTGCGTCAGACCAGTCGGACCGCCGCCCGACCATTGCACGATTACGCCTGCCGCCGCGCTTGGTAAGGCACTTATACATGAGGTTGTTGTTTTAGGCATTCCGCTATAGATCGTGCTGTTGAACCCCGAATTTGCGTAATACCGGTCGTCGGTTCGGTCCTTTGGTGGGAAGGTTCCCACGATCCCGTTGGGGTTCCCATCGGTAAAGAAGACAATCACATTCAATGCTCCATTGTTCGCGTACGCGGCCGAGCCTAGGTTCGTGATCTGGGTGTATGCCAGATTGAGCGCCTCGGCCGAACTCGTGTTTTCTCCACACACCAGATCACCGAGGACCGAGGTCAGGTTGGGACTGCTTGTCTGGAAATTCGTATTGAAAGGGTAATCCACATTCGCCCAGGTGTGGAATGAAACCAGGCCTAATTGATCCTGACCATTGGTGAAATAGTTGACGAACGTTGTCGCTGAAGCGATCATCGTGTTGCAGATGAGCGCGCCGTCCGGCCCTGTGGTATTCATTGACGAGGAACGATCCAGCACCAGCATGAGGTTGGTGTTGCGTCTCGATGATTGCGCTAACGCCGATACGATGGCTGTCCTGTGGCCGAAAATTGCCATGAAATATTGCGGCACTGTAACGGCGGCCGTTACCGTCACCTGACGGGTGCCCGACGTCGGGTAGCTGACCGTTGCGGTCGGAGCCACCGAGAACGATGTTCCCATCCAGCCGACAGGAAAGTTGGCGTATACGTACTCCTGCACGACCGTGGTGGCATTTGCCGTCGGGCTGCGTCCGGCTGCGAGCGCCGCCGCATCCAGAGCGGCGGAGAGTTTCGCTTTTACCCAAAACCCGATGCTGCCGTCTATCGCCAAACCCATCAACGGGATGACCACCAAGACGGAGACGAGAGTGAATATCATCACCGATACCCCGCGCTCCCGGCTATTGTTGAGAGAAGGCATACCTGTTTTCTCAGAGATTGCCAATTTCGTCAGTTCCACCTTCTACTTAAGTGGCTCGCGCGGCGGAACCGTCTCTCACCCTTTTCGCCAACTTGGTTGGAGCCTAACCGTCGAATAGCTTTCCGCGGAATCTGCGATGCCACTTGGTGAAACGCCGCAGCCAACTGGGGGTGGTCCGGCGGGTAGACGTATAAGCCGGTCGGCAAAGAGGAGTTGTACCGGCTGCCGCTTGGATCGTTCGCCACGCGCGCGCAAACTTGCTCGAAACGGTCTGATCGGGCGCGTTGGAAGGGCCACCAAGGCCGATCATATAGATGACCGGCTTGTAGGTGGTGTCGGAAATTATGTCGAGATTCGAAAGAGCCGCGGAATATCCACGGTCGGAAACCGGCTGGCAGCGTTATCGGTTCGGCGATTTAGAAAACAACCCGAACATATTACGGAACGGCTTCGTCATCTGCCACGAACGCGAATTTTCCATTACCGCGCGCGCCAGCCGCTCCTGGTCGAGCGCCGCCGCCAAACGCGAATTCACTTTGCGCGAGTCGATCAATTCGCCCTGTGTTTGCGCCTGAATAGTCGTCAGCCGTTCGATTTCCGCCTTAAGCTCATCAACATTACCGCGCGCGATCGACACTTCCTGCGTGAGCAGATTGAGCGTGGCTTGCATACGCTCTTTTTCGGTAGCCGCGGCAATCTGCGTTTTGCGCTGCTGCTCCAACTGCTCTTCCGCTTGCGCCAAACGTTTTTCCAGCTCCTGGCGGCTTTGTTCAAACTGCTGGATGATCACCTGCTTGGCGTCTTCGTGTTGCTTGGCTAACGATTGCCTGGTTTCTTCGGTCAGTTTGACCGAGCCAAGCTTTGCCTGTTCCAATTGCTTGCTGAGAGTCTGCTTCGCCAGCTCGTGCTGCTGAGCCAGGTTCTTGACCTTCTCCTCGTTCTGCTGCACCAGCGCCCGCATTTTCTCTTCATGCCCCTGCATCAGCGTCAGCTTCGCGGCTTCGTGCTGTTTGATCAGCGCCTGCTCGCGCTCCGCGAATTGCGCCGCTTGTTTGGCGCGGTCCTTGTCCGAAAATTTTGCGCTATCCAGCTTCGCCGCCTCCAATTTCGCTTGATCCTGACGCCGCGTTTGCTCCCATTCGGCGCGCTCCTTGTCCAAGTCGGCCGCCTTCTGCGCCACATCCTGTACGGCACTCAACTCAATATCGATCCGCAGCCGCAATTCCAGCTCGAGCGGCTCCCCCACAGGTACATTTGGCAATTCCGGCAGGAAAATCTGCGGAGAATTGCCAAAGCTCAAAATCCGGAATGTTTCGGCCGACGGCATGCGATACGCCGTTCCTTCCACGCGGAACCCATCGGCACTCTCTTCGGGACTCCAACTCCAAACCGTCCGTCCACCTACTTTGCGCAGCAGAATGCTGTTGATGTCGATAATCCCCGTGCGGCTCGCCGGATCGATGCGCATCGGCCGGTCACCCGCTCCGTCCGGCAGGCGGATGAAGACACTCGTCCATTTACCCGGCTCAATGATTTGGCTCAAACGCTCTTCCGGCTTGTAGCGGCCGCCCCGCGCGCAAACCACCTGGATCAACGAATGCCCCGCATCCGATGCCCGCGATAGCCCCAATGTTTGTTCCATCTCCAACCGTTCCGCACACAAGCAATAGTAGCGCCGAATGCGTTCCTGGTTGTCTTTCGTGCTCGAAAATAACTCTTGCAGGTATGGATTCCTATCGTTGGTCCCGCCAGGCTTCCACAACACCCCTAAACCATCGTTATTGCGGAATTCAAACGTCGGGAACTTCTTCTGCAATTCTTCCCACAGCCGCCATACGCCGTAATCGCCCGAACGTACCGCGATATCGTGCAGCAACACCACGCCGCCCGGCTTGACTTTCGGCAGCCAATTTTCGAAATCGTGCTGCGCGGCCTCGTACGTATGCGAGCCGTCCATATGCAGCAGACCAATGCTCGAATCGGAAAATTGTTTGATCGCTTCGTCGAACGACGTCCTCATTAAATACGAGAAAGCCCGGTAGTAGCGGTCGTTGTGGCGGCTGACGGCATCGTAAACGGAGCTTTCGTAAAAGCTTGCCGCCGTGTCCCCCCGCCAAGTGTCTACTCCATAGCAAGTGCACGGAAGATTTGTCTCGGCAACGGTTTGACAGAAACCAAAATAAGAGTCGCCATAAAACACGCCGAGTTCAACAATGACCTCGGGCCGCAGTGCGGCAATCAAATCGCACGCAAAAGGCAAATGTCCGGCCCACGGACCTGGCGCTCCGGAGAGGAAAGTCGCTGGACGAAACGTCACAGACGGCTGATCTAAGGTGTTCATATAGCAATTGGCATTGTGGCCAGTATGCGGCCCTTGCGGCGGACCGTGAGCGTACCGCTCACACGTGCACTCCCGCCAACTACGAAGCTAACACGAAAAGTTCACAGGAGTAAGCGTTTGCATATATATCACCACTGGATTTCTGCGGCTACTAGCGTACCGCTAGCGCCACAACCCTCCAAACCTTAGTACTGCCCCCAAAGGCGGAATCTCAGCGATTGCCTCTCACCCGCGAGCATGAGCAAGCCGCCGAGATACGATCACCGGAAAGAATTGATTTTTCAGCCGCATTCTCCGGAACTGCCCAAAAACCCAATGAAAGCAATGGATTCGGGGCCGAAAACCCGCGGCCTTGTAAAATCAGGATAGAAAGTTGGAATGTGACAAAAATCGCGACGAAGCGCCAGCTCTTCAAGAATTCCGGGTACGGCTATAATTTTGACTGCGATCTCGATGTAATCGCAAACTGAAAAGGCGTTTAGTGGTCGAGCTCATAAAGGATCGCCGAGCGAGGACCCGACGAAGAAAAAACGCCAACTCCATTTCCGCTTCCACCCACCCCGGAGCGGCAGACGGTCCGGAACCGGGCTGTAGACCGTGAAACGACCATAAAACCACGGGTCAACTTTGAGCGATTTTGCGCTCCTCAGTGATTCTCAAATAATGTGCTACTTGCGAATTACTTTGGGTTCGGTTCTACTATTCCGAAACAGTAGGGCTTTCGTCTTTCTGCAAAGCAAGTAGGCTTCGCAGAGCGCGTTTGCGAACCAAGACTGACTTGTCTTTCAATAAGTCATGAAGAAGCGGGGTGGTCCGGTCATCGTTGATGAAGCCAAAGCACCAAGCCATCGCTGCCCGAACCAGGGGGTCGGGATTCTGGCTTTGTTCGATTATTTTAGCAACGGCTGACGGATCGCCTTGCAGGTGAAGACCAACCAACGCGTTTCCTACGACGCGGTGGTGGGAGTCGGATGCAGCCAACTTGAAAAACTCCGTGGCTTCGGGAGTGCGCGAATTCCATAAAGCTTCGATTGCGTTAGCTCGCACACGCACATCGCTGGACAGCAACTGGCGCTCAATCAAAGCTTTATTAGGACGAAGTTCGCAAAGCAGCTTTACGGCGCGGGATTGGACCCTCGCATCTTTATACGAACTGAGTCGCCTTAGCCATGGGATAAGGATGCCATAATCCCCGAGGGACGGTACCAGACTCAAGGCCCGCAAGATCGACGGCGGAGAAGAGACCTGCTCCGCCGTCTTTAGAAACCTAATAACGAAAGAGTCATCAACCGTCTTCAACACCGCCAAAGCCTTGCATGCCACATCCGCCGGCACAGCCTCGGATTCAAACAAAATATTGACGTATGTGCCTTGAGACGACAACCAGAAAGCCATGCTCCGGCTGGCTGCGTTAAGTTGCCGCGAAGCGATAAACCAAAGGCAGGCCTCGGCCACTTCATCCGGAAACATCTTACGGAGCCTTGCGAAATAAAGAGTGAAGTTCTCTGGGCTGTCGCTGGCTATATTCGCTAGCGCGTCAGGAATGGAGACGCCTTTGGGTGTCTGCCTCATGCTTAATGCCTCGGTTGAATCGCCGCCTAGCGGGCTATTATTCGTTATCGGCTGAAGTAGGCGGGGTCTTGAGGGAACGCCCCTCTTTTTCCGTTTCGCTGGAGATCTCCCACCACTTACTGCGGGGAAACCCGAGCAAAGATATTTATGGAATTCCGCACGCATGACGACAAATGGCTTCTCAAGGGATAGGGTCTCCCCAAAACTGCGGAAATTACCACGTTATGCGACTAACGTGCCAGTAACAGCATACTTTTTGGGAAAAATCCGTCCCCCGAAGAGTCATACCGCGCCCGTCTCACGCGAGTACTTCTGAAACCCCGCTATTCCTGCACCGGCGTAATTGGCGCCGTCGGCGGACGAACAGTTTGCTTTGCCACTTGATCCAGGAACGTCGCGTTCGCCACACTAATCTCCGTGCCGTTATCGCCTCCTAGAACCGCGTGCGTCGCCGTAATGCTCCTCAACACTCCGGCTTGGCCCGCGATCTCGACCCGTTCTCCCGTTATCAGATGCTTCCGCAAATAAAAGCCCGCCGTGATATTCCGCACCACGTCCCGTGTCCCGAGCCCAAACGCCAATCCGAAGGCCAGCGCGCCGCCCGCCAGAATAAAACTGGTCACAATCCGCACCATGTTCGTATCAATCTGCAGCTGCCCGATCGCCATCATGGCGACCACGAACATAATGAGTCCGGAAACCAGTTTTCCCAGCGCCGGGGCAAAATCGATGCCGGAATTGTGCGCCGCCTCTACTACCGTCTGCGAGGCGAATTGCGAAACCGCCGCGCCCACAATCAGCAACAGCAGCGCCGCGACAATGTTCGGCAAATACGCGAAAAATGCGGCGATCGCGCCCGAAATCGCCGTCAGCCCCAAACCATCCGCGGCCGCCCGCGCCAGCACAATCAGCGTCAGAAAATACACAATCCGCGGAATGGATACATTCAGCTGCTGCCGCAAACCAATCCGGGCTAGCGTCTTATCGATCCCCGCCTTTTCCATCAGGCTGTCAAAACGAATGCGCGTGAGTATAAAACGCAATACGACTTCAACGATTTTGGCTAAGGCCAAGCCCACGATTACGAGAACGATGCCGACAAAAACCCGCGGTGCGGTCGCGATTGCCGAATCCGCCAGATTCGTAAACGCGCTGATAAGCTTTTCCTTCATTTCGATTTGCCTCTTTTGCCATCCATGACGGAAAACAGATGCACCACAATACTAAGGAACTCCATAGAGATCGCAAAAGGCAAGCTGAAGGAAAAGTGAGCGAGTTGAGCGGCGGTGGTTCGCCGGTAAATTCGGCGCCGGAAAAGCTGAAGAAAGCCTGGTGAGACCGGCGTTTCTAAATCGGCGAGTCCCGGAATCGGCAGGTCTTCGTCCCCATTCATTGCGTCGCCTCACGGCCCACTCGCGCGCTATGCGCTTCATATTGATCGCGGAACCATTCGCGGGCGCGCTTAATACGCATCTTCGCCGCCGACAAGCTAATACTCAGGTTCGCCGCCACTTCTTCATAAGACAGTTCGTCCATGTCGCGCAGCACCAGCGGAATACGCAAATTGTCGGGCATCCCATCCAGCACCCGGTGAATGATCTGCTGCTCTCCTAACCGCTCTTCGCTGCGGTCGTGCGAAGAAAAAGCCTTCGTTTCCTCGCTCGATTGCGGCCCTTCCTCGTCAATGCTCACCACTGTCTTGCCTTTCTGCTTCTTTAGGTGGTTTAGGCAGTGATGCACTTTAATGACTTGCAGCCAGTGCCGGAACGACGAACGACCTTCGAAGTTCTGCATCCCGAAATACGCCTTCAGAAACACCTCTTGCGCCAAATCCTCCGCTGCGCCCGGATCGCGCGTGATGTGCCGGCAATCGGCCACGATCCGCCTCTGATGTTGCTCCACGAGCGTCTCGAAAGCCCGCAAGTCGCCCGGCGGCGCCGTTCGCGCCGATTCGAAAAGCTCGTCTTCTTGTTCGTTGGCAGACAAAGGCGGATTCCTCTGGCCGTCTCCCGGCCACATTTGAGCATAAAGCATGCCAGCCGCGACCCGAATCGCGCCTCAAATTATTAAGAGTTGTTCAGCACGCCTAAAAGTCACAACGCGCTATCCCTTTCCATGTGACTTTATCGAAATCAACCGTGTCTCCCCCTACAACTACCGAATCCACAGAGTATCCTTTGCCGGATCCGGAGGAGCCCCGCGCCTGGAATAATCCGGGCGCGGGAGATTCAAACCAACGGAGGTTGTAGCCATTTTGAAAAAGCGGGGTGATGGAGAACGCGCCGGCGGGGAATCCGGTTTCGACACGGGACTGCGCGATATCACCCAAAAGTTGTTGGTCGCCCTGATAGAAAGCGAAATCAATTCAGCGTTCATCTTCTTCGTGGCCGTTGCACGGACGGCCTATTTGGCCGCTGATTTCTCCGCGGGGAATGCGGCGATTTCGAAAGCAGGGGCGATCTACCTGCAAGCGAGCGAACTTTCGCGCGACATCTCCGGCGAAGCACTTCAAGCAATCGCAGATAGTTTAGGCGAATTGCGGCAAGCCATCGATGGTGTTATGACCGGCGACGACGCAAGAAAGATTTGAAGCAATCGCAGATCGTCAGGCGAATTGCAGCAGGTCGACACATTGCGAGCTCAAAATAACTCATAAACCAATAATCAGGCTCGCAAGCTTAAAAAAAAGGACGCACGGTAGGCTCGTCTTGGGGAAATAAAAATTTCCTGCCGTGCGTTTATCTTTTAAATTACTTATCTTATCGGTGGCCTTTGCGCGGCCCTTTAGAACTTTCGGCAAAATACTGCGTTTCATCTCTTGTCGTAGATACCTGAATACGCCGTTTTCATCTCTGCCGCTATTTCACACGCTTCGCCGATTTGAATCAACTCGCCTTTCCCAATTCCCGGACACATTCTCCTCTCGGCTTCCCAGTTGGCGCGCTGTTCCACCAATTCCGGCCAAAACGGATACAGCCGGCATTGCACCGGCTTCACCGGATGTACGGAACATCCGCCTTCGATCAAAAAATGGCATTGCGCCTTACGTGGCTTGCGCAATCGCAGCAACCGTTTATAGCGCACCACATATTTCTTCTCAAACGCCTTAGCCGTCAGGCCCAGATAAGCCGCTATGCGCCGCAAATCGTCTTCGGTGATGTAAACAAAGCCGTACACCTCGCAACACCTCGTGCAACCAGGCTGGCAGGCAAAACGCAAATGCATATCTCGAGTGTAGGCTTCAAATCCAATCTGCGCCATGAGCGTTCTTCTCTCTTGACGCCTCCCAAAGAACGCTGCATAATCGAATAGAACTAAAGCCAAATCATTCTTTCGCATTGCGTGTGAGGCAGGTCAAGTTACTACCTCCTAACAGCCGCCCGCACCCGGCGTGCCAAACGATCAGGCCACTGGCTTTTCGAATTACTTTCTTCAGCGCAGGAGGTCCTAAATGAAGCGCACTTTGTTCGCACTTCTCTTTGTCATTGCACCGCTGACGGGCTACGCCGTTGAGCAAATGATCCCCGCCGGCTCGCTGCTTCAATGCACCGTTTCTGAACCAAAACTTTCTTCCAAAACGACCGATGTGGGCGATCCCATCCTTTGCCAAGTCGGCCACGTCGAACTCTACGGCCGCTCCGTCCTTCCTCACGGCAGCTATCTCGAAGGCCGTTTCGAAGATTACAAGGATCCTGGCCACTTAGTCGGCAAAGGCTGGATGGAACTCAAATTCGATCGCATGTTCATACCGCCCGGCCAAATCATCCCTGTGTCGGCTAAGGTGGTCTACGTGCCGAAATACACTGTCGACAAACAAGGCAGAATCCTCGGCAAAGGGCATGCTGTCCGCGATACCGTCGAGTGGCTGGTCCCCGTTCTATGGCCCATCGATCTAATCAACCTTCCCCGCCGCGGCCCGCGCCCTGTACTCAAGCCCGAGACTCGCCTCACACTCAAAATCATGGACGATTTCGGCGTCCCCGAAGCAACCGGTTACTCACAGTATCAGCCCAACTACGTGCCGCGAGATCAATACGGCTACTCACAGCGTCCTATGACGTACACGCCCCCGCCTGCTCCTGCTCCTCCTGCTCCCGTTTACCAACAGATGAACTACGCGCCGCCGTCTCCGCCGCCACCAACTGTGCTCATGCTCCGCAACGGCCACCAAACACTGGCGACCGAATACTGGTATGACGCCGGCGGCGCCCAAGTTCGCTATGTCGCCTTGAACGGCGTCGCCATGGTCTTCCCATCCGGCCTGTTAGACGTCCAAGCCACGGTAGCCATCAATCGCAGCCGCGGCGTCCCGTTTAATGTCCCTTCCGCCAATTACTGACCGCACGCCTGGGACGGACCTTCGTCCCAGGCCTTCCCAACCTCTCTTTCCAATCCAACACCTCCGTTTCGCTTGACCGCAGCCGTTATTCTTCTTGCCTTCGCTAAACTGATCCTTTACCGCGTGGAAATATTTGAGTTCTTCGTAGAAGGGCCGCCTCTTTCCCAGCAAACTCGAAACCCCGCTAGGCTGCGAGAATGGAAGGAGTACGTTAGCGGCGAGGCCGCGAAGCTTTGGCGTGCTCAAGAGCCTTACGAACGCGCGCTGAAATTGACCGTAGTTTATTACCACGAGCGGCCCTCCGTACTGATCGATCATGACAACATGATCAAGCCAATACAAGACGCCCTCGCCGGATTAGTCTACAAGAATGATCGTCAAATCACCGATGCCCAGACAGGAAAGACGAATATCGACGGGCGATTCCGGCTCCGGCATCTTTCGCCGATATACGCCCGTGCGTTCGCTGGCGGAAGAGCATTCGTCAATATAAGAATAGAAGAAGCCCCAAATCACGAGGAACTGCTATGACGCCTTCGCTGGTTAATGAATCCGAGCTCGACCGTTTGGAGAGAATTGCCGATGACTACCGAACCCAAGGGTACGATGTTAAGCTACATCCTCGTCCCGGCGATTTACCCGGCTTCTTGGCCGGCTTCGAGCCTGATGTTATTGCCTTCGGTAAGGGAGAGAACATTGTTGTGGAAGTAAAGAGGAGAGGCGACCTCACCGATACCCCAAACGTCTTAGCGCTAGAAGTTGCTCTGCGAGATCAACCTGGCTGGCGCTTCGAACTGATCATTGATGGGCCTCCTGAATGCCGGCAAACACTCAGTCCAACGCAATTCGCGCCTCGTTGGAAGAGGCATCGGAGCTTGAACAGCGGAAGCATCCGGCTGCGGCTTTGCTGTTGCTGTGGTCTGCGATGGAAGGTGCCTTGCGTTTGTTGGCAGACCGGGAAAACGTCGAAATGGAGTCGCTTGCGCCCGGCTATGTGATCACGCGTCTTTATACCCTTGGCCTATTGGGACGAGAGCAATACCGCAGGTTGGACGCTACCATGCATCTGCGTAACCAAGCCGCTCACGGGTTCCAAGCCTTGGTGACACCGGAGGACCTAGTCGGCGTTGCCGCAGTCTTAAGCGACCTGCTCAAGGAAGTTGAGGTGAAGGCGGCCTAACTACCAGCCGCCTGGTTCACGTTTCAGCGGAAGCTCTTCGACGCCATTTCAAGCCTCGATCTCCCCATTGACCCTCATCCCCATCAGTGGCATGCTTAACTAAAGTAATTCCCTGCCGAACTTACGGATGGTTATGAACACCTTGACTCCGATACGCACCTGCCAGAGTACGTCTGCCGTTGTTTTCCTCCATGGTTTCTCCGGTGACCCCGACGGCACTTGGGCCCACTTCCCCTATCTGCTTGGCCTGGAGCAATCGCTCGCCGCCTGGAACATCCTGACTTTTGGCTACAACACAAGTCTTCTGCCAGGAACCCGTGGAGTGTGGTCCGCCGATCCCGACCTGCCCACGCTTTCCACTCTCTTCTTCACCGAACTCGACATTCCGCCACTCTGCGACTGCACCGACATCGCCGTGGTAGCACACAGCATGGGTGGGCTCATCGTTCAACGGTCACTCATAGATAATCCCAATCTCACAAAAAAAATGCGCCATCTCTTCCTGTTCGGCACGCCGAGCGCCGGCATTCGAAAAGCAAATTTCCTGGCGAGGCTGTTCGGACCATTCGTCGGCGAACAAGTACACAACATGGAAGCCAAAAGCTCATTTGTCACCCAGTTGCGCGCTGGCTGGGATAAGACATTCGGTCCCGATCCGCCTTTTCAGTTCTACACAATTGCCGGAGACAAGGATCAATTTGTTACCCCCGATACAGCCCTCGAGCCGTTCGCGCCGAAATACCGCAGAGTCGTCGTCGGCGATCATCTCAGCATGGTGAAACCGAAGGACGCAACAGCCGACGTCGTGAGACTGCTGGTTAGCGCGCTTACAAGATCCGCCGAGCCGGCCGGACCGATGTCGGAGCTGCGGTTGGCAGCCGAATTAGGCAACCAAGCTCCCGAAGGAATGGCCATCGCTCGCGCGGCGGCTGCCGGCCGTCGGCAATTGACGGAAGCCGGCGTGGTCGAAGCCGCCTTAGCTCTTGACCGCGCCGGCCAGCAACCGGAAGCCGTCCGGTTACTCGAAAGCAATCAACAACTCGGCACCGACGTGAAAGGCACGCTCGCCGGACGCATCAAACGCCGCTGGGTGCAGGAAGGCCAGGAAGGCGACGCCTATTGGGCACTGGGGCTTTACGAGAGCGCTCTCCAAACCGCGCGCTCACAGCCAGAGACCCAAGACACAATCGACCAGATTTTCTATCATGCGATCAACGTCGCGTTTCTGAAGCAGGTAGCGTTCGGCGAGGCTGCCGCGGCCCGCGAAATGGCCGGCCTCGCCCTCATGTACGCGAAGAAAAAGCAGCCTCCCGATGTCTGGAGCGTCGCCACCGAGGCCGAAGCCTGGCTTTATCTCGGAGACGAGCAGAAGGCTTTGGAAAAATACCGCCAAGTCATCGCCATGAGTCCGGAAAAGTGGAAACTGATGTCAACCGGCCAACAAGCGCAGCAAATAGCCCGCAAGCTAGGCAACACCGCCCTTCAAGAGCAGTTGCGGAATATGTTTGAGCCACCGCCAATCGGCAGCCTGGCCGCCACATCGTAGTCTCGGCAAAGGCCAGCTGCGTACTCATAGATGGAGGAAAAAGACCGGGGCCATTGCCGCGAGCACGGCTCCCGCTTGCATTCCCAGCACGTATAGGGTCTCTTTCGGAGCCCGTGGGAGATACTTGATCGCGAAGAACGCCACTAGCGGCATCTGCGCAGTGATCAGTATCTGAAAGATATGCGCCGTGGTCCCCTCATCGGCCTCATGGACCACTCCGAATATGGCCACATGACCCAGCACCATCAAGAGCGCGGCCAGCGACATCACTACCGGAAGAAACGCAATCGGCTGCTTCTAGCGATCGGACGTTCGTTGGGAATTTGAGCATAAAGATCTCCCTTTACTTTATACAGAAAAGTACTCTTTATAGCCTATCGCAATCGTAGAAGAGGAGCGCCGCATTCGCGAAGAGCATGCCGCCAGGTTCAACTACGACGTTGACGCCATTTACGCGGATTTGAAGCGGCTGGAGGCGGAAAGTAGGTTGCCGCATGTTTCCTTCGCGCCACGCCGATCGTCGACGAGCGCGGCCGCGGGAACGATTCCACCAATCGCGGCAAATTGATAGACGGCCTCAAGTTCCTTTCAAAACAAGTCCGCTCTCAGGCGGTTTTAGCATCGACCGCTACGGTCTCTCAGTGAATGGCGTAGGCGGCCTGCCACGCACCGTTCTCCTTCACCAGCGGGAGGCGCTCTGTCACAGCGGTCTTGTGAGTGAAATCTGTTTTGAAGTGAATGATGCTGTCATCGGCACCCGGCGCGCGCCGCGCAGCGTTTTGGTGAAATCGACGCGCCCGACAGAGCGAGTTACGATGCTGCCAAGCGGCTGGCGGAACTGCTTCAGCGAAGCGATCCACTGTTGCTGCCCAACCTGATCCCGGAACATCGATGCGACCTGTTTCCAACTGTCTTCGTTATTCTTCGCTGTCTAGGAGGGTCAGTCATTTTGTCCGGCGGTGGCAGCTTCCTCCTCGGCCGCCGCAGCCGTTAGGACGAGGGCGATAAGAGCGAGCAGAACAAAGCGCATGAAGCTAGAATTTCCTTCACATTGTGCTCCACGGTTATGATTAATATTCCGCGTATGCTTACTTCCCGTCGTCACCTCCTTTCCACGATCGCATTGGCGGGAGCCGCTGCGCCTAACGTGGCTGCTAGTGCTTTAGGAAAGCCGATCGGGCTGCAGCTCTATACCGTCGATGCTGAGATGCAGCGGGATTTTAGCGGCACTCTGTCGAAGGTCGCTCAGATCGGTATCAAAGAAGTCGAAATAGCCGGGCTTTATGGCAAGACCCCTGCCGATTGGAAAGCTGCGCTAAGCAGCAGCGGGCTTTCTTGTCGCAGTGTCCATGTTTACGACGCAAACCAATCGCCCGAAGAGGTTATGGACTTCGCCAGTGCACTCGGGGCCAAATATGTCGTTACCTCGCTTAATCCGCCGCCGGAAATTATGGCCAAAATCGCTGGGATAAAGGCCGACTGGGTGCCCCTGATACACGCCGTCGAAGGGATGACGCTTGACGATTGGAAGAAGAGCGTCGCCATCGCCGATCAGCTTGCTGAACAGGCTGCAAAGCACGGTCTGGTGTACGCCTATCACAACCACAACGTCGAGTTCAGGAAGTTTGGAAACACCACCATCTTCGAGATGCTGCTGGCGTCTACCAACCCGGCAACGGTCAAGTTCGAAATGGATTGCGGCTGGGTTTCAGCCGCTGGTTACGATCCGGCAATGTTTCTCTATAAATATCCTGATCGCATCTGCATGCTGCATATCAAGGCATTCCAGGCTGGGCCGCCCAACCTGAATCTGGTGGGTCCCAAGGAGCCCAAGCCTACCGAACTAGGCCGCGGAAAGCCACACTACGAACCTATTTTTGCCGCGGCCGCCAAAGCACACGTTGAGCAATACTACATCGAGCAAGAGCCGCCTTTCACGGAGATGTCCGTCTTTCAGGCAATCAGAGTCAATTACAACTATCTGCACGCCATGCCGTCCTAGGGCTTATTACAGGTTGACATCTTACCCAAACAGGTTCACACTCGGGTAAGATGTCGTCAGGAGAAGAACAGGAACGCCTCGCGTTGCTCCAAGGTACGCTGGATCTGTTGATCTTGCGAAGGCTGATCTTCGGGCCAGAACACGGTCAGGGCATCGCCCGCGCGATTCAGGAGACCTCCGGCGATGAGTTGTTGATCGAACACGGCGCCCTCTACCCTGCACTGCAGCGGCTCGAAGCGAGGGGATGGATCAGCGCCGCCTGGGGTACTTCTGAGAACAACCGCAGGGCGCGTTTCTATACGTTGACGAAGGCCGGCCGAACACAACTCGCGCGCGAGTCGACGCGTTGGCGGCGCATGGCTGCGGCCATTGGTCGTGTGCTCGGACCTGAAACTTCGGAGGCTTGAGGTCATGTTCTGGCGCAGAAAACAGAGTGACTTTTCGGCGGAAATCGAGGCCCACCTAAGCCATGAGGTCGACCGCCTGCGGCGCGAACTCGGGCTATCTGATGAGGAAGCGCGGGCAGTAGCTCGGCGCGAGTTCGGCAATCTCGCCGCGGCCGAGGAGAAATTCTATGAAGCCGGCCGTTGGATGTGGTGGGACCATCTCCGCAACGATATCCGTTACGCGCTGCGCCTGATGGCGAACGATGTGCGCCTCACCGCGATCGTTGTTGTCACGCTGGCGCTGGGGATCGCGGCCAATTCGATCATTTTCAGCGCTGTCCGTGCGGTACTTCTGCGCCCGCTTCCGTACAAGCAACCCGATCGATTGGTACAGGTGTGGGACAGCGGCCCCCGGTCCGGTGGAGAGTCTGATTGGGTTTCGTTTCCGGACTTTCGCGACTGGCTTGCGGCCAACCGAGTATTTGACGAGATCGCCGCGTGGCGATTCGCGACACTGACGCTCAGCGGCGGGCGCGAACCCGAGGCCATGCTCGGACTCGAGGTGACAGATCGGCTGTTCGCCGTGCTCGGCGTCAAGCCTGCGCTCGGCCGCACGTTCTTGCCCGGCGAAGACAGGCCGGGCCGGGAGACAGTCGCGGTGATCAGCCACGGCCTATGGCGACGCCGGTTCGGTAGCGATCCCGGGGTAGCCGGCAGCCGGGTCAATATCGCGGGCAAACCGTACACCATCATCGGAGTTATGCCTCCGCAATTCCGCTTCCCGAACAGCATACCCGGCGATAACGACGTCGTCCCTATTGACCTTTGGATACCCATGCGCACCGTTCCGGATCTGGAGGAGCGTGGCAGCCGCAACTTTTGGACTGTCGCCCGCCTGAAGGAGGGCGTGACTCTCTCTCAGTCGCGGGCGAACATGGACGCCGTCGCGGCGAATCTTGCACGGCAGTATCCAAACACGAACAAGGACATGGGCGCCACCGTTTTGCGGCTCCAGGATCATCTGACCTCCGATGTCGCTCCGGTGCTGGCTATCCTCCTGGCAGCGGTCGGGCTGGTGTTGTTGCTCGTGTGCGCGAACGTAGCGGGCCTGTTGTTGTCGCGGGCACAAGCGCGCGCGCGTGAGCTGGCGATACGGGCATCGCTTGGAGCGGGGCGCGGCCGTCTCATTCGCCAGGTGCTTACCGAAAGCATGTTACTGGCAGCCTTCGGTGCGGCGGCAGGTCTTGTCGTCGCCCGGTTCGGAGCATCGTTGCTCGTGAAATTCGGCCCCGCCAACATCCCGCGATTGAGCGAGGCCGCCATTGACGGACAGGTTGCGCTGTTCACTGCGGCGATAGCGCTGGTAGCCGGGTTGCTCTGCGGCATGGCGCCCGCGCTCCTCGCTGGAGGCTCGGACCTGCACCGGTCGCTGAAAGAGGCCGGCGCGCGTGCAACGGCATCACGGGGAAGCTTAATGGCGCGGAGCGTTTTGGTTGCCACCCAGATTGCGCTCGCCGTCGTGTTGCTGACCGGAGCCGGTTTGCTGATTCGCAGTTTCGTGCGTGTCATCCATGTCGATCCGGGCTTTCGGGCCGCCAATGTGCTCAGCGTCATCATAGGCCTTCCAGATTCGCGCTATTCAGATCCGGCAAAGCAAACGGCTTTCTTTGAAGAAGTCGTGCGTCGCCTGCGCGCGACCCCTGGCATTGAAGCCGCCGCCGTTTCCGATTCGGTGCCTCTGAGCGGGAGCAATGACCAGGGAGCCTTTCGCATTGAAGGGCGCGCGGAACCCAAGCCGGGCGATGACGGCCCGCAGGCCAACCGGCCGCGTGTGTCGAGCGAGTACTTCGAGACCATGGGCATTCCGCTGCTCCGCGGCAGGCTGTTTGATGAACGCGATCGGGCGGGTTCGGCGGATGTTGCCGTGATAAGCGATCTGGCGGCGCGGATATACTGGCCGGGCGAAGATCCCATCGGGAAGCGCCTGTTCGTCGATTGGGAGGCTAACGGACGACCGATATGGCGCGAGATCGTCGGCATCGTTGGAAGCACGCGGCACTTTGGTCTCGAGGCGCGCCAAAAAGCGGAGATCTACCTTCCGCACACACAATCTCCACGGCAGTTCATGTTTCTGCTGGTACGGTCGAAGGCAGGGGAGTTATCCGCCGCCGCGGCTGCGATCCGTCATGAGATTGCCGGTCTGGATCCGGAGCTGGCGGGTATCGGTTTACGCAGCATGGATGGGCTCATCGCCGTCGCGGAATCCCGCCGCCGCTTTCAGGTCCTGCTGATGGGCTGCTTCGCCGGACTTGCGGCTGTACTTGCCGCGATCGGAATCTATGGCGTGATGGTCAACACGGTAGTACGGCGCACGCGGGAGATCGGCTTGCGGCTGGCGCTCGGGGCGTCCCCGCGCGATGCGGTGACCATGATTGTGAGCAGCGGGATGCTGCTCGCGGGCGCAGGCATCGCCGCCGGATTCGCCGCTGCCATCGCACTGATGCGATTCATCCGGACTCTTCTGTTCGATGTTTCGCCGTTCGATGTACCAACATTCACGGCCGTCGCGGCACTGCTGGCGCTGATTGCGTTCGTTTCGGCGTGGGCTCCGGCCCGTGCAGCAGCGAGGGTGGACCCTGTGGTCGCGCTTCGCGAGGAGTAGCCCAGCCGAGTCCCCTACCTCACCTCGACCGAGATGCTGACAAGGCGGCTTCATTCGGCCATGGTTCTGTCCGATATCGACGTGTTCCAGCCACAATCTCGAGCGGACGAATGAGGCCAGTCCGCGCTCTTCGCCTTCACTTGCGAGATAGTTCCATCATGAGGTGACGTTTGGTGCTCCTCACCATTTTTCTTCTCTCCTGCTTCGCGCCGCTCGCCGCGCTCTCGGTCGATGCACTTTTCGTGTCCCGGACTGGGTTCGCGGTTGCGGCACGAGTGGGTCTATCGCAGCTTAGCCATAGCTCGTGAGGGACTGGGTAGGGTGAATGCGAATCCGTAAAGATGGGCAAGCAGCCCTCGATAAGGTTTATGCGAGGTAGCAAGGAAAAAAGGGCTGAGCAGTATCTATGAAAACCATTCGACAGCTAATTCCATTTGCGATGTTGACGAGCGCAGTATTTGGCCAAGCACCCAAGGTTTCGCGCGAGTTCGAGAGTATAGACCCAAAAACAAACGTTAACGTAATCGTGCAGTACACTCACGTTCCGGGCGACGAAGATCGCCAGAAGGTGATCGCACGCGGGGGAGAACATCATGGCACACTTCTTTCTGTAAAGGGTGCCGCTTACCGCGTCCCAGCCTCTTTGATCGCCGATCTAGCCAACGATTCGACCGTGACCCACATTTCGGTTGACCACAAACTGGCAGCCCGCAACGACTATTCAGTGGCGGCAACGAATGCGGCGGTCGCCTGGAACACGTATGGAGCGACCGGAAAGGGAATAGGTATCGCCATTATCGACAGTGGAATCAGTGCGCACCCGGACGTCGCCTCCAGCATTGTGTATACCCAAGATTTCACAGGCGGCAACGGCACCGATGCTTACGGCCATGGAACACACGTTGCGGCTCTAGCTGCAGGCACGGGCGCTCATGCCAAATGCACCCCCTGTACACGCGACCTTGCGGGGATGGCTCCCGGAGCAAGCCTCATCAACCTGCGGGTACTGGATGCGAACGGTGAATCGAGTGACAGCACGGTGATCAGCGCCATTGAGACGGCGATTCAATTGAAAGCGACCTACAACATCCGGGTCATCAATCTTTCACTCGGCCGGCCACCGTTTGAGACCTATACAGCAGATCCTCTGTGTCAGGCAGTGGAAGCAGCCTGGAAGGCGGGGATTGTAGTGGTAGTGGCGGCGGGAAACGATGGCCGAGTGAACACCGCTAACAATATGGGTTACGGCACGATCAACTCGCCCGCTAACGACCCATATGTGCTGACGGTTGGCGCAATGAAGACTCTGCAGACCTACACCCGCACCGACGACTTGATGGCCAGCTATAGCTCCAAGGGCCCATCCTTGATTGACAACATCGCCAAGCCCGATCTCGTGGCCCCGGGTAATTTGCTTGTTTCGGCGTTGGCCAACCCCACTGATGCGATACCGACAGCCTATCCTCAGACCTTTATCATGGCGGATTACTATGACTCGTCGGCTGGTTCGACGACCGAATCCGGTTATTACTACTCGCTGAGTGGCACCAGCATGGCTGCGGCCGTGACCACTGGCGCGGTGGCCGACCTGCTGCAGGTACAGCCGAAGCTGACCCCGGACCAAGTGAAGGCCCGGCTAATGCTGACATCCTACAAAACGTTCCCTTCATCGAGTGTCGCGGTTGATCCGGTTACCGGGCAAAGCTACCTCGACTACTATGATGCGCTGACGCGGGGTGCCGGGTATCTCGATTTGGCGGCGGCTCTACAGAACACAACAGTTGCTTCGGGTTCGGCGCTCTCTCCGACACTCAAATTCTCCACTAGCACCAACAAACCTTACTTGCAATACGGCAGTTCTACGGTCTGGGCGCAATCCGGAACCAGCGGAGCCTACGCGCCAGCAAATGTTTGGGGTACCACAGCGGTTAACTCAAGCAATACAGTGTTGACACTGGCAACTACTCTCAACGCCGTGAGTAACTCGGCTACCTCAGCCGCTTGGGGAACCAGCGCAGCCTGGGGAACGGCGCTCCTAGGTACGCTCTCGGCTAGTTCCGCCGCTTGGGGCACCAGCGCGGCCTGGGGTACCAGTGCTGTCTGGGGTACCAGTGCTGTCTGGGGGACATCGATGGCAGGGTCCGATCCAGTGATCGGCGAGAGATAGAATCCATTTCGCACGAATTTGCATCGCTTAGTCCGGCGGGAGGCGGCGCTTCTTTTGCGTCACCTCCCGCCTAGCTGCGCGTTCACACGCTCCAGATTTGCGCGGGCCGCCTGATTCTCAGGATTGAGACGAAGCGCACTTTCGAACGCATCCCTTGCGCCATGCAAATCGCCTTTGATAGCCAACAACGTGCCCAGATTCGTTTGAGCGTCGGCATTTTGCGGGTCGAGGCGCACGGCTTCCCGGAAGTGCAACAGGGCGTCGGCGTAGTTGCTTTGTTTGAAGTCAATCGTGCCCAGGCCCGCGTGGGCACCGGCGTCATCCGGCTTCTCTTGCAAGAAACGCACATATTCTTGGCGCGCGCCAGACAGGTCGCCGCTCACCGCCAGGGCACGCGCGAGGTTATAACGCGCGTTTAGATAGTGTTCATCCAGCTCCAATGTCAGGCGGAACTCCGCAATGGCCACGGTTACCTCTTCTTGTAGGAGCAGCGCAGTTGCGAGGCTGTTGTGCGCGGCCACGCTTTTCGGTTCGGCCTTCAAAGCTGCGCGATAGGCGTTTGCTGCCTCATCATAGTTACCTCGCATTTGCAGCAATGCGCCGAGGTTATAGTGAGCCAGAAAGTCGGCCGGATATTTCTCCAATCGCCGCCGCATAACGGCTTCTTGAAGAGCCAACCGTGGATCTTCTCCGCCAGGATTCTCTTTGGGAAGAAGTTGGAGCCACACGTGGCCCATTTCGTCTTCGCTACGATTTCCGGCCACTACGAGCTTGGGAGGATGGTTCGGGTTGCGCGGATTCTCCGCAGTATTGTCGTAACGGATACGCATGCTGACCTTCGTGCCTTTTGGAAGTTCGATCGGCGTCGCATAATCGTAAGTCGCCTGCCAGTTGATATCCCAATCCGTAATGCGAATCAACCAGCGGCGCGTGCCGCCAGGTAGGGTAGCCCACGCCTCCACGAGCTTGCCCAGATAGTGCGCATGCGGATAGATGGCGAGGACCTGCACGTCCACAGGCAGCGTGAGTTCGTCGCTGACCACGAAATCCTTGGTCCCAGGTCGGATGTGTAGCGCGCCATCGTTCTCTAGTTGCACGAGCATGGGAAAGTGGGTCGGCGGGTGCGCGGCAAAGTAGATTCCCACCTCCGCCTGCAACTGCTCTTCTTTACCCGTCGGCTGCAGGTGCAGGTTGAGAACCAGGTCGGTTTCCGGATCAAGGCGCCACGACATGTCGTCCGGTTCTGGGCGCAAGACCGTAGCGGGTTTCCAAAACAAAAAGTGAGAATCGGGCTCGAAGTTGTCCGCCGCTGGCTCTGTCATCACATCCATGCCGGCAAAACCGGGCTGGCCGTCTTGGCCGTCGCGCTTTCTGAGGGAACGGGTGCGGTCGAGCACGATATTGGCGTGGTGCACGACGCGTGGATTGCTCATACGGAGTTCGAAGCCGCGCACATAGCGAACTTGAGTCACGCCGCTCGGGACAACGAAGTTGCGAAAGATGTCGCCGGCGGTGGCGGGTACGCGAAAAGGGGCGGGCATGCGCAAGATCAGGTCTGGCGGACCCATTTGCCAATCGCTGGTGAAACGCGGCGCCGCGGCCAGATCGGCCTCTTCGCCGCGCAGTTTTCCCTGCTCTAACCAGTGCGCAAACAGGCCAATCTGCTCCGGAGTCAGGCTGCGGTCACCGGCAAACTTTCCATAGCCGGGCTCGGGCGGCCATGGCGGCATGTAGCGGCGCGACGTGACGGCGACAATCTGCGCGGCGTGTTTGGCCACATCGTCGTAGCTCACTAAAGGGAACGGGCCACTGCCGCCTTGGTGGTGACACGGAGCGCAATGCGAAAACAGAATCGGCGCCAAGTCTCTGTTAAAGGTCACGGTCTGCCCGAACACCGCGTGCGCGCAACAAAAGAAGGTAATTGCTATGGCAAAATTCGGCGTGATCTAACTATTATCCAAAGCCGCTTTGATCATAGCCGCCAACTCGTCTTTGCCGGCCGCGATGCTGACGAACAATTCCTGGCGTGCACCCGCGCTGAGCGCAATGGCTTTCCAACCGTTGGTGGTGGGCACGGTAATGCGGATGATAGGCGCTCCTTTGGCGTCGCGAACCTGGCGGATGACACCTGGAATGATAGTGCGGATTCGCGGGTTCTCGCGCAACAAGCGCTCAAGAACTGGCCGCAGACCGTCTATGATACTGTGCTCGACTTTGAGCTTGTTCTTTTCCGCGCGGAGACGCATAAGTGGTTATTTAAACTGTTTCTTGTACTGGAAATCGATCCCGAATTCACCGTTATCGTCGCGCAACGCCACCACGGAAAACTGCCGGCTGAAGGCCCACTCGAAGCGGAAAATTTGCTCCGATGTTTGCTGCAAATTGGTGATATAGGTGATAACGATATTGCTTGAAATCTGCTGCTCAAGAGTTACGCGCGTCTGCGGCGTGTTAGTAATTCCTTGCACCAGCGGATCGACCCGGATATTGGTAATCCCAAAAAGCTTCGACAATCTATTGGTGACCGGCGAAGTCATTGCCGCGCCCAGCAGCGAATTCGTGCCGGATTGCAGCGTGTTGGTTTCGTTGGTTCTGAGCGTTTGGGGGGAGTCGATGGAAGCGGGGGCGCGCCCGACGGCAAGGAGCGCGATAATCTCGCGCGGCTGCAGCGGCGGATCGGAACGATAAGCTATGTTCAGTTTGCTGAAGGTACCCGAAATTGTGATGTCGATAGTGACCCCGCGTGACTGTGTCTCTAGATCGAGATCAAGCGCGGGCTCAACCTTTACCGGGTTGGAGAACGAGATTTCGCCGCGGTTGATGCTATAGCGAGTGCCAAAGGCTTGAATGTCTCCTTGATTCGCGGCCAGGTTTCCAAGCAGCACCGGGTGTTCCGGCGTCCCGCGCAGTCTGAGATTGATCTCGGCTTCCACATCGCGGCTCAAAGCGGTGCTCAATTGCAGGTTGGGCGCGCTTTCAATGACAACGTCCAAGTGCAAGCCGGTAATGAAATCGTTATCGTTGCCAGGCGCTGCGTTGGCCGCGCTCAGTCCGGACAGAATGTTGCCAACGTCGGTATTAGCATTGAACACGATGCGCGAAATCGTAATTGTGCCGGAGACTACGCTGTTGTTGCTGGTGCCGCTGAGCCGCAGCTTTGAACTGGCGGTTACGCTAATGCTGCCCGCATAGCGGACGCGCACATTTTCGGCCGAACCTTCCAAGTGGTAGACGAGCGGACCACCGCCGCCGAAGCTGAGAAAGCCGCCGAGGGCGAGATCTCCGCCGCCCGATTTGGCCGTCATTTTCTGAAGCGTGGCGCGGTTACGTGTGAAAGTCAAAGTTCCATTCACGGCGCTCAAACCGTTCGGTATGTTCTCCGGAACAAAGGTGCCATCTTTGATTTCCAAAGTGCCGTTCACGATGGGGTCGCGCAGCGTGCCGCCAATAGTCGCTGAGATGTTCGAGATGCCGGACGACTCGACATTGGGATCAAATAAATGATACGCCTGCAAATTCACCGAGCCGGTCACTTGCAGATCCACCGGCTTGCGGTCTTCAGCGGGGATCGTTCCCGTGATAGCCAAACTGGTTTGATCGCCTTCAATGCGCAAGCTCCGCACTGTGGCCACGCCCTGGGAGAAATCGACCAATAACGGACCAGCGTTGTGTAGCGAGACGGCGGGACCTTTAGATTCGATCAACGCATCCGGATTCAGTTGGGAAGAAAGCTGCAACTGATCTGAGCGGAAAGAAATGCGCATTTGGGCTGGGTCCTGGAGTGAACCGTCGAGACGCAGCTTGGCATCCATAAAGCCGTCGAACAATGGCTCTTTTTGTGCGTTTCTAAGGGAGTAGAGAGAGGCGAACGTCACTCGATCGAAGTCGACCTCAGCGCTACTCCGGTTTCCCGGCGCCAAGTCCACCGAAGCGGTTCCGTGCAGCGGGTTCTTGCGGAAATCGCCGCTAATCACCGCAGCGAGTGTTTGGCCGTGGGTTTCGCTGCGCACCGTGAGATTGCCGAACAGCACTTCGTTCCAGGTAACGTTGGATAGTTCAATGGTTCCGCAGGCGCCGGTGAGTTCAAATTTTTCGGGCGAAACCCGCGCCGATGTTTCAAAATGCATTTCCGCCTGGGCGTTCAAGGCAGGCTGGTACTTGCGAATGGGTGAGAGGCTTGCCAGCGGAAAGCCGTTGCTATCCACTTTGATGCGCGCTTGCCCGCTGGTCCAGGTTGCAGGGCGGTGTGAGTACTCGCCCGAAAAATCCAGCACCGCCCCGCCCGAGACCACGCGGCCATGCGAGATCTGCAGTTGCTCGCCAGTTAACTCGGCATCGAATTGAACCTGATTGAGGCGTTCGCCATAGGCGTCCAGGCTATCGCTAGCGATGTGGGCACGGCCTTCCGGGTGGCCGATGGTTCCGCGCAGCTGCACTGTGCCGGAAGCGATACCTTGGATGATCGGAAGCTCGATTTTGGCGAACTGCGCCGCCACTTTGCCGACATTCACACCGTGCAATGCCACAGCCGCGCGGAGCGGCGAATCGGCGTTCGCGGCCCAGTCGCTAAACCCGATCAGCCCTGTGCCATTTATCCGCGTATCGCCTTGCTTCGCATCCAGCGCCGCGAAATCAATGCCATTGCCACTCGCATTGAACTTCGCAGTAATCTGATCGATCGCCTGCCCTTCCACACGAACCCCGGAAGCGGTCAGTTGGCCATCAAACTTCGGACTACTTAAGAGATCGCTCGCCAATCCATCAAAGTGCGCCTTGCCGTTCCGCAGCAAAACGGGCCAGGCATCGGCGGGCATGGTCAGGCTTAGCAGACTCACCACCGGCTTCAAATCTTCCAGATCGCTGCTGTCGACAGTAACTTGATTGTCCCCGCGCAACGAGCCGGAAAAGGACACGGTCGAGTGCGGAAAATTCAGTTGCGACGGTCCAAAATCAAGCGAATTCGACTTTTGCAGATAGCTTAAGTCGACAGCGCCTGAAACCGGAATGCCCGTGGGCGAAGCAGCAATAAGCAAATTGGCTTCGACCGCAAAATCATCAGTCCGTGCATCAAGAGTGCCTGCGCCATGCACGCGCCCACTGGCGACTCCCTGCCATGGCAAAGGTTTGTTGGTGAAGAAAGACGCTGCTTCGAGCAGGGAGAGTCCGCTCAGATTGCCATCAAACGATAAGTTGCGGTAATTCTTCAGCATGGCTTCACCGTTGAATTTGGCTCCTCTTGCCGTGGCAGTGATGTGCCGCAACGCCAAGCCCGATTTCCTGGCTTCGACGTCGGCTGTGGCATTGATGCTCTTCAGCGTAACGGTGCGCGATGCAAAGCCAGCCTGTTGTGCATCGGCCTTGCCGGTAAAAGACCAGCCGTTGTTTTCGTCGTAATGGCCGGCGCCGCGCACAGCAAGCTTGCCGTCGCGCACGTACGCCACTTTGAAAGGCGGCAGAATCGCATTTGTGGCTACCACCGCATCAAGCTGGAAATCCAACCGTGGATGGGCAAAATGATCGAGCGTGGCGTGCGCATAAACGCTGGAATCGGCGCCATTCAACGACAGTTTCTGAACAAATACGCGATCCTGGCCGAGCGATGCCTGTGCATCCAGTT
This sequence comes from Bryobacterales bacterium, assembly GCA_003167495.1. Lineage (GTDB taxonomy): Bacteria > Acidobacteriota > Terriglobia > Bryobacterales > Bryobacteraceae > Bog-105. Next base: position 28,827 of record PMSX01000278.1, read on the forward strand.
GCAAGGGGCCGCGCATGATGCTGCCAAAGCCTAAGTCGATTTGGCGGGAAGAGAGAGTCACGTCGTAGCTTGGACCGGCTCTGCGATACCTGGCGATTATCTCTACGCCGTCGGCACGCGTATTTAAAGGCACGCGTTGAAGATTAACGACGGCCAATCCGTTGTTAACGGCAAAGTGACTCAGTTTCAGGGCAAACAGTTCCCTAATCGGGTCTTTGCCCGTGCGCGCCACGCGCGGCGTAGGAAGATTTGTCGAGCCATCGGGCGCCACAATCAGATTCACTTCTGGACGCGTCAAAACGATTGAAGAAACGTCCGCCGAACGTTTCAGCACGGAGATCACTCTTACCGTAATGCGCGCTGTTTCCACGCGCAGCAGCGGGGGCGCTGGCGCAGCTTCCGTACCGTGAATTACGAAGCCTTGTAAATCGGCCGTCAGCTTGCGCCAGTCATAGTCGAATCCGGCGATCTCGACCTTGCCGCCCGTGGCTGTTTCCACTTGGGCGACAATGCGCTTCCGCACCTCATTACGGAACCAGTTCGATTGCAAAATGACCAGGAACGCGACGGCCACGACGCAGAAAAGCGCGCCGCCGATGGCAGCGATTTTCCAGACCGTTTTGCGCGTGAATTTCATGCTATTCAAGCGCCTTATCCAAATAAACGATCATTACCCGCTTGCGGCTCTCTCCCAGCCAGGCGTTCAGCGCGGCATCCGTACGCTCTTCCCTCAGCATCGCGTACAGCGGTTCGCGCGATACTTCCAGGGTAGGTGGCTGGCCGGTGTGGGCCTGCTTCCACGCGGCTACTTGGCGCTGATACGCCGCTTCCACGTCGGCATCCGACACCGTCACATCCGGGCGAAAACGCACTTCAATGAATTTTAGTTCGGTTAGCTGCAGTTCCAGATGGCTGCGCAGAATCTCAGCGGTCAGGTTTAAACTGCGCAAGGTTTTGTCGAGACCGGCTTGGCCGCCGCTCCCTTCCTCAATCTGCTGATAATACTTATCCACTTCGCCGGCATCGGGCAAAGTATAGTGGCTCAGCTGCATTTCGAGCTTAATCAGTAATTGCTCTACTAGCCGGTCCGCTGCCGTGCGCCGTTGCTCCAGGCCGCGGATTAACGGTTCGTGATTCAGCATGGCGGTGACTCGCAGCTCTTCGTCGATCTGAAGCTCCGTAATAACCTGATTGCCCACCGCGACGGCCAAACGGTCGATGATTTCGCCGCGCGCCGGCAGCAGGAGACAAACAACCAGGCAGCAAAAAACTAAGCAGAAGAGGCGCATCAGAAAGCCTGCCCCAAAGAGAAATGGAATTGGAAAGCGTTAACCTTTTGTACGAGCGAAGGCAAACAAACTGGGTTAGAGACCGGGCAATCGAGGAGCTGTTGCTCCGTGCCTTTCAGGCCAAAGAAGCGCGGCGCGTCGGGGCTGAACGAGAAATCAAGGGCAATCGGACCAATGGGAGAACGGTAGCGGAAGCCAAATCCGACCGCTTGTACCATGTAGTTGAAATCCTGCAAATTGCGCTGACGAAAACGAAAGCTGATGTCGTCGAGAGAACTGTAAACGTTGCCCGCATCTTGAAACAACACGCCACCAAGGTTGTCACCCAACAGCGGGAAACGCAACTCAAATGTATTGGCCAGGAGGGCATTGCCGCCGATGGGGAAGCCCGTGGTCGGATCGCGCGGCCCCGCTTGAAAATCGGGAAACGCACGGAGCGAAGTGAACCCGCCCGAATAGATGCGCTCGGCCAGTGGAATAGGGTTATCATCGTCGGCGGTTACGTCATCCTTACCGCCTGTGCGTTGAATTAAACCGAATTGCGTGCTGCGGGCAAAGACAAGATCACGACCGATTGGATAATAAGTGGAATTGCGCAATAGACCTCGCGCGAAGTGAGTCTGCGTTCCCAGAAAACCCGGAGCATAGCTGAGATCAAGAGTCGTGTAAGAGCCGTTATGCGCATCCGTGGGGTCGTCCCGTTTGTCGCGAATGATCGTGAAATCGGCGACTCCGGCGGTTTCAGGCTGCGCGAGAACCGGCACCAACTCCGGAGTGATTTTCACATTGGAGAGGGTAATATTGCGGTAAGCATACCGGTATTGAAAAGTGTAAGCGCGCGAAAGGCGCTGCGAAAGTTGAATCGATCCTTCACGGCGGTGTTCCGTATAAGTGCGAATGTCGTTGGAGTTCTCGATGAGAAGCGACGTAGTGAGGCTGAGCTTATCATTTGAAATGAAATGAGGAATGAAGTAAGTAAGTGCGGCACGCTGCTCAATGGTAGAGGCAGCAGTTTGCAGGCTAAGCGTTTGGCCCAATCCGAAAAGATTGTTGCGGGAGACGCCGACAGCTAAACGCGGCGCAAAGCCAGTGCTGCCCGCTGGATTGTCCAAACTGGTGATGCCGCCGCCGATGCGGGCAATTTGGGCGCCAAAGCCAAACGTCATCGAGTAGTGCCGCGCTTCATCCACGTCGAACAGAACGTATTTGTTTTCCTCGTCTCCAGTGGGGTTCTGGACGGCCGTGGTGACGTGAGAGAAAATACCGAGGTCATAGAGACGTCGCTGGGTGTCAATTTCCTTCTCCAGCGAAAGAGGTTCGCCAGTCTTCAATTCCAGCCGTTTGAAAACCAAGCGCGGATTCGTTGTGTCCAATCCCGTCACCAACACGTTGCGCACAAAGGTCCGGGGGCCCGGCTTCACAACATAGCGAAGATTCACGTGTTGCGGCTCGGCGGCAGGCGTAGGGTAATAGTCGAAGGCGGCATTCAGGTAGCCGCGGCCATAGTAGTAGTTCAGAACATTCTCGCGATCGAGAGAAATACTAGTGTCGCTGTAAACCTGATTTCTTGTAGAAGCGAGCAAATCTTCCACCGCTTTACGGTCTGCTTCCGCAACGCCTTCCAATTTTAGGTCAGCCACAAACCACTGGCGTCCCTCCACAATTCGAATGAAAACACCAAGGTGATTCGACTTGCCACGAAAATCGTCTTCTACACGCGAGGTCACTTTCACATCGCGGAAACCGTTCGACGCGTAAAGCGCCTGAATCGACTGCACATCCTGACGCAAATACGATTCGTTGAACCGGCCATAGGGGAAGCGCGGAAACTGAGCCGGCTCAATCAGCAAACGTTCGCGAATCATCTGATCTGGAAAGTAGTGATTCCCTGTTACGCCTAGATAAACCATCTTGTGCCGGCCGCCGCGATCCACCCGATAGGTAACAATTTGCTCACTGGCGTCTTTTCCTTCGGTAATGGAATGCGAGACTTCCGCCTCGAAGTAGCCCACCGACTCCAAGTAATGCTCAATGTTGTGATCGCCCTCGGTGACCAGATCCGGATCGATGGAATGTTCTTGAAACATGGGAACAAGTTCGATCAGCTTTGAGTTGCCAATATGCGCCCCATCCACGCGAATCGCTACCCGTGGCCCTTCTTTAATATCGATATAGGGTTCGACGGTGTTTGAGTCTTCATGATAGTCGAGCCTGGTCAGAGTTACGTTCGATTGCAGTAAGCTGTGTTTCTCATAAGCGCGGCGGACATTGTCCAAACCGCTGCGAATGCGCGCACTCGTAACAGGCTGCCAGCCGAGACCGAGGAACCCGTAAAGCCGCTTCCAGTGGGTTGCGCGCACGATGCTGGCTGTAGGAAAGTGAACATTGCCTCCGATGGACGGCATTTCCAGCCTGGCGCGTTGGCCAGGGTCTATGTTGAAGCTGATGTGCGCTTCTTCCCATTCGGGCTCATATTCAACGTCAGCGTTGACATCGGCGTTATAAAAGCCGTTCTGGCGCAAGAGAAACTGTAGAGATTCGATGGCTTGGTTCTTGTCGGCGGGGGAGTAAACGGTGCCTGTGCGCAGTTTGGCTGCACTCAGCAATTGACCCTCGTTTGGAGGCTGTTTCACACCCGTCACCTCAATCCTTCCGATGAAATAAGCCCGCTGTGTCAGAAAGCGCAAGGCCACACCGGCGCCTTCGTCGCGCGCATCCACTGCCAAATCGGCATAGCGCCCAGAAGAGTAAAGGTTCTGCAGCGCGGTTCGCAGATCGCGCTCATGAAACGGGGCACCCACACGCAAGGGAATGCGTTTCGCAATGTCGGCCTTCGGGAGAGGTTGGTCCTCCGGCTCAAACTCGATGCTGACCAAAGTGCGGCCTTCATATTTTAGTGCTTCTTGCAAAAGCGTTGTGTTCGACTGCCGGGCAAACAGCGGAAAGCAGGCGATGATTGCTAGGATCGTTTTATATGACAGCCGCCGAGAACGAACGCTATTCGCGGCAGATCCTTTTCCCCGGTCTCGGAGTCGAGGGCCAGGAGCGGATCGGGCGAGCAGCGATCTGTATTGTCGGCTGCGGCGCACTAGGAAGCTTTCAAGCTGAGGCTCTGGCTCGCGCCGGAGTCGGCCGCCTGCGGCTGATTGACCGCGACTATGTGGACTACACAAATCTGCAAAGACAGTGGCTGTATGACGAGTCTGACGCTCAAAACGAGTCTCCCAAAGCAGTGGCGGCCGCACGACGTTTAAGACAAATCAATTCTCACGTTCTGGTTGAACCGCTTGTCAAAGATATGACGCCGTCGAACGCCGAGGAATTAGCATCCGATTTCGACATTATTCTCGATGGCACGGACAATTTTGAGACGCGATATCTCATTAATGATCTTAGCGTCAAGTTGAAACGGCCCTGGGTTTATGGGGCGGCGGTGGGCAGTTACGGGGTGGTTATGCCCATTGTGCCCGGAAGAGGCCCCTGTTTGGCCTGTGTTTACCCCGAACCACCCGCCGGAGCGCAGCCAACGTGCGATGTGAATGGAGTCATTGCACCGGTGACGGCATCGGTCGCCGCCCTACAGGTGGCCTTGGTTATGCGCCTACTTTCAGGCTGGGAGGGTTTTGCTTCGTTTATTCAAACTATAGATGTCTGGCAGGGCGTAAACAAGCGACTGTCGGCTGGCCCACCCGATCCCGACTGCCGAGTTTGCGGCTCGGCGGGCGAGTTCCGGTTTTTGGACGGGCGCAAGCGGACACCGGTGAGCTTGTGCGGGCGCAATGCCGTCCAATTGCATGAAAATGCGCGTCCCTTGGATTTGTGGGCATTGGCAGCGCGCCTACGGCCACTGGGCGTGGTCCGGGTGAACGAGTTCGCTTTGCGATTATCGGTGCCCAAGTACGATGTGACATTTTTCCCCGACGGAAGAGCGATTGTGAAGGGGACAACGGACGTTGGGGTCGCGCGCAGTGTGTACGCGCAGTTGGTGGGAAGTTAAACGTTCCGCGGCGCGCCTTCGATACAATTCGAAGCGATTGCAAAAGACAAAACAATCGCGACGCCGTTTCATTGCACAAGTTCCAGCGGCGCTGGCAGCGGCCAGCTCCTTTAGCCAGAGCGAAGCGAGCGACCAAAGTGAAGCGAGTGAATGGATACTTTGGTACAAACAACCCGCAAAGATTTGGACAGACGCGCTCCCGGTAGGCAACGGGCGCTTAGCCGCGATGGTGTTTGGCGGAGTCAGCGAAGAGCGCCTGTCACTGAACGAGGATACCTTGTGGTCTGGTTCGCCACACGAATGGAACAATCCACGCGCCAGTGAGGCGCTGCCCAAAATACGCAAGCTGGTACTCGAAGAAAAGCGCTACCAAGACGCGGACCGTGCTTGCCGGCGCATGCAGGGTCCGTACAACGAGTCATTCCAACCGCTCGGGAATCTACGTTTGAAATTCGCCGGTCTGACCGACGTGAACGATTATCGGCGGGACCTGGATCTGGATACCGCTATTGCGCAAGTGCGTTTCACCTCCGGTGGAGTGACATACACACGTGAGGTGTTTTGCTCGGCCCCGGATCAAGTCCTGCTCGTGCGCTTGAACGCTGGCAAGGGCCGGGCGCTGAACGTTACGGTCACACTCGACAGCCTTTTGCACTCGCATATTGAGCCGGTGGGCAGGAACGGGCTTCGTCTCCAAGGGAAAGCACCTGCGCACGTTGAACCAAACTACGTAAACGCGCCGAACCCCGTGGCCTATGACGACGCCAGCGCAAAAGGCATGCGCTTCGAATGCAGGCTGGAAGTGCGCCAAAAGGGCGGCAAAGTGGAAGCTGTGAACGAAGGTCTGCAAATTTCAGCAGCGAGCGAAATCACGATTCTATTGACAGCGGCAACGGGTTACCGCGGTTTTGACCAAATGCCCGACCGCAATGCTGAGGAGATTGGCAGGGTCTGCGTGGATCGTTTGCGGGCGGCCGCGAAAAAATCGACGGCTGAACTGCGCGACCATCACATCAAAGACAACAGAACACTTTTTCGCAGAGTAACACTGGATTTGGGAAAAACGCCTGATGCAGCCGTGCCCACCGATGAACGGCTGAAGCGATTTGCCAAGGATGAAACGGACCAGCATCTGCTAGCGCTGTACTTCCAACATGCCCGCTATTTATTGATTGCCAGTTCCCGCCCCGGTTCCCAACCAGCCAACCTGCAAGGTATTTGGAACGACCGGATACGCCCGCCTTGGAGCAGCAATTGGACAGCCAACATAAATGTGCAGATGAATTACTGGCATGCCGAAACCTGCAATCTAAGTGAGTGCCATGAGCCACTATTCGATCTGATCGAAGGACTGACCATCACCGGCGCGAAGACGGCGGCGGTAAACTACCAGGCGCACGGCTGGGTGTCACACCACAATGTGGATTTGTGGCGGCAATCGGCGCCAGTAGGAGATTTCGGCAAAGGCGATCCGACTTGGGCAAACTGGCAGATGAGTGGACCGTGGCTGTGTGCGCATCTTTGGGAGCATTATCTCTTCACGCAAGACGGCCGTTTTCTGCGCGAACGAGCATACCCGCTGATGAAAGGCTCGGCGGAGTTTTATCTCGATTGGTTGATCCCGAATCCACAAGGTGGACTGACGACTTGTCCTTCGTTCTCCACGGAAAACAGCTTCTTATCGCCGGACGGGCAGCACTGTCAGACGAGTGCGGGATGCACCATGGACATCGCGCTGCTGCGGGAACTTTTCGGTAACTGCGCGGAGGCCGCGAAAATCCTGGGAGTAGACGAAGCGTTCCAGGAAACACTGCGCAGCAAGCTTACCTTGTTGCCACCTTACAGAGTGGGCAAGTTCGGACAGTTGCAGGAATGGTCGGAGGATTTTGCGGAGGATACACCAGGACAGCGGCATATGTCGCATCTGTATCCCTTATATCCGGGGAGGGAATTAACCTCACAGAACAGGACGGAGTTTTGGAATGCCGCCAGAGTCTCTTTGGAGCGGCGACTCGCGGCTGGCGGCGGATATACGGGGTGGAGCCGCGCCTGGGTGATTTGCCTTTGGGCGCGATTGCTGGATGGCGAGCGCGCGCACGAATCCCTTTGCCGCTTGCTCGAACACAGCACGGGACCCAATTTGTTCGATACGCACCCGGCGGGTAATGGATGGATTTTTCAGATTGATGGCAACTTCGGCGGAGCGGCGGGCCTGGCGGAAATGTTGTTGCAGAGCCACGAAGACGTACTGAGGCTCTTGCCCGCCTTGCCGAAAGCCTGGCCCAAGGGTAGTATCACTGGGCTTCGTGCACGCGATTGCCTCACGGTGGACATTAAATGGTCTGGAGGCGAGCCAACAGCAGTCACGCTACGGCCACAGCTAACAAGGCAACAGAAAATTGTGGTACCGCCGCGGATTTCGAAACTTTCGATAACTGAATCGGGGCGGCAGGTCGCGGCTCCTCTAAAAAACGGTATAGTGGACCTCCCGCTGAAGGCGGGGTCGGTCTATACCCTGGCAATGGAGTGAGTGACGCCCTGCGCGGATCAACACAGGGACTCCTAAATGACCACTTGCGCGCCTCGCTTATTGGTGATAAAACTGCTAACAACGGAAAGTCAGGAGATTAAACCATGTTGTTATCAGCATTAAAATTCCTTGGTGGAGCATCTGCGTTGTCTTTGTTTTTTGCCGCGCTGTTGTGCGCGCAGCAAAAGAGCTATGAAGGTTCTTGGCAGATGGACGCAGCCAAGAGTCACGTCAGCGACGGGCGAGTCGTGTCAATCACGGTCACAAGCGTCGCCAACGGCATAAAGATGACCATGAAGACCGTGAAGAAAGATGGCCAGGAAGTGATTTCGGAATTCACTAGCAAGCTGGACGGCAAACCCTGCGAATTCGCCGAAGGGACGCACAAGTCTCAACTCACAGTCTGGTTCAACGGGCCAGCCTTGAATGCGACCAAGGAAGGCGGACCGGCAGGCGATGTCACGTCAGCATGGAAGTTCGAGGCGGGCCCGGACAAACAAACGATGACGATGACGATTAATCACTACGATCCTGCCGGAGACGACGAGACGCTGGTGTTCACAAAGAAATAGACTGGAGTTCCCCCTACTGGCTGGCGGGTATCTAGGCCAGGCATTCGAAAGACATACGTGCTTTAAAATTACGCGGGATACGATCGACGGAGGCGACGGAATTCTTGCTTATGTAAGAAACCTCCGTCAAAACGGATCGTTATCGTGTGAATACCACGGGCAAACCCACCAACAAGTCACGGCCCGTTCAATCCAGCATCCGGTCTGCGCCGTCTTCTCAGCTCCTATCTCCCAGCCGTGCCGTTAAGCAGGTCTGACCACTCCCTTTGACCAGTGCGAACGCGCCGCGGAGAGCTTGGGCGACCTCCCATTGGGTCTCAACTCCGCTTTCAGTCTTCGGATCACTCAATGTAACTCCGCTTAAGTTCAGGTACATTCCCGTCTTAGCAGAAACCTCTTAGCCATTCAAATTTGTATTTCTAAGGTGGCCCGGTTTAACGTCGGGTTACCGACCGATGTGCGGTTCGATCCAATTGATTGTGGCGCTGAAGACATTAGCGTTGAATGCGGCAACAATGCCGTGGAGGTATAGCTCTGGCACTCTTTGCATGCTTACTTTTACTCGCAGAAAGGCAGCTAGGTGGATAGGACACCGGGCTAACAGATTACCTGTCCTACTCATTTGGTAGTAATTATAAAGCTCTCACATCTAGCCTTACTCCGTACTTGCTACCTCTTTGTTTGTTTTTGCTATCGCTAGATACCTCTTAAATTTAGTTATAGGTAGGGTGAGCAGTTACAGTACGTGCCGACTTCTAGCTGCGTTGACGCAGTATACAGGCACTGTTAGACTCGGCTCAGACCAACAAATTGGGACGATAGCCGACCGAAAAAGTGTGAACTGCGTGGAGCTTCTAACCTGCTTCATTCACGTTCACGTTGGGCTCTGGTCTTACTGGCGAATTGCCTCAAGCAATCGCAGAAAGCAGATGTGAAAAAAATGGGCGAAGCCTGCCTTGCGAGTGGTATCTACACAGCAGCATTCCCGAATCTAATCTCGGACCCAATGCCATATCGACACTTCGATTGGTACACCTTAAAGGTACGAACCGGATCCGAGCGGAAGACGGTTGATGCACTAAGGCATCGAGGTTTTGCCCCATACTGCCCGACGCGAAACGAGCGTCGCCGTTATAGCGATCGTATGAAGGTTGTTGAGGCGGCGGTGTTTCCGGGATACGTGTTTTGTCAATTTGACGTTCAACACAAGGTCCCTGTCATCAGCAGTCCCGGTGTGGAATACATTCTGGGGTTCGCCGACGGACCAACGCCCGTGCCGGAGACAGAGATCATTAACCTCCGGCGAATGATTGACGCAGGTGCCTCTGCTATTCGGTCACTGGCGCCCGGCCATCGAGTACGGGTGACACACGGGCCTCTAGAGGGTGTCGAGGGCGTCCTGGTTCGAGATAGCGCTGCCGACCGGCTGGTTGTCTCGATTGAATTACTCAATCAAGGTGCTTCATTGCATATCGATCAAGATGATGTCAGTCCGGTTGAACGGAATTAATAGAGATGGAGAACTTATTCCGAGACTCGGAATGAGCAAGCAACCAACAGTTAAATGAGTACATCAATGTCCGAAGGTCGCAAGTGCCGGATCATCAGCTTCCGTTTGTCCGATGACGAGTATGGGGCGGTCGAAGAGGCGAGCCGGAAGCATGGCTTTCAGAGTATTTCGCTTTTCGCCCGCTCAGCGACTCTGACAGGCCATTCTGCCGAGCCCGTTCATTCTCCGCTCGACGTAGAACTTAACAAATTATGGCGGCGGATTGAAACGCTAACCGCTGCGCTCGAACAAATTGCCGCTGGCTCGGTCTAGCGCTGGATTCCTTCCAAAATGAGCTGATCCTTTGGTCAGTTCCAACCTGGCGTCGAGAGATAGCCATCAAAATTGCATTTCGTGTTGGAGTTGTGATGAAAATACCTAATTGTTTACTTTTACTGCTCGCTCTAGGTTATAGCGGATTCTGCGCGGACCCATTGCCGGCATCAAACCGAGATTACGTCCTGGGTCCTGACGATGGACTAACGGTCAACGTGGCCGACTTAGCGGAATTCGATTCGAAGTCCATCGGAGTCATCCGAGTCGATCACCAAGGAGACATCCGTCTTCCGATAGCTGGACGCATCCAGGCCTCGGGCCTCACCGTTGAGGCCCTGGAAAAGGAAATTGCGAACCGGCTTTCCGGAATCATGAACAATCCTGAAGTCTCTGTCGCAGTGGCCGAGTATCGGAGCCACCCGGTTTCTGTCCTCGGCGCGGTCAGAAATCCTGGTGTGTACCAGGTTACCGGCCCAAAGACGCTTTTTGAGGTCCTCTCATTAGCCGGTGGCTTAAACGCCGATGCTGGAAATCGAGTGAACATCACGCGAGCAGTATCAGCGGGCTCATTGCCCTTGCTCAATGCTTCTACCGATAAGACTGGGCAGTTTTATATTGGCGAACTCAGCGTTCGAAGCGTAATGGAGGCGAAGAGCCCCGAGGAAAACATTATGGTTCTTCCAAACGACGTGATTACCGTTCCCAAAGCGGACATGGTCTATGTGGTTGGTGCTGTCAACAAGCCCGGTGGATTCCTGCTCTTGGAGAAAGAACAGCTTTCTGTTCTTCAAGCGGTATCGCTCGCCGCAGGCCTTGACAAAGTAGCCAGCGCGAAGAAGGCCCGCATTCTCCGGCAGTCGAGTCCTGGCGCGGAGCGCACCGAGGTCGTGGTCAACGTACAGAAGATTCTGGACGGGAGCGCAGAAGACGTTTCGCTGCAGGCAAACGACATTCTTTTTATACCGAATAGCTTAGCTAAGAGCACCTCTGCGCGCGTTCTGGACGCCGCGATTCAAGCGGGAACAGGAATAGCCATTTTCGGTCGGTAAAACATTCAGAGCTTGGGAAATAGGTACGCGCAATGAAAACGCAAACACTCATACAGACACGAAATTTTACGAATCTTCCGGCTCTTGCCGAGGAAACCGCCGCACGGCCAGAGTATTCTGCGGAGCCACAAACAGGGAGCTTACTCGATTACTGGGACGCCATCCGCAGGCGCAAACTCGTGCTGACGGTCTGCGCCGTCGTGGGTTTGGGAATGGGTATCGCAGTTGCGATATCCCAAATTCCGATGTATCGCGCCAGCACCTCCATAGAACTAGAAGATGGTAAAGGCGACGATCTAGCGGCGAAGATCCTGAATCCGCAGCCGGATTCGACAGCCGTCGACCCGTCCTCGGACATCCAGACGCAGATCAAGATTCTCCAGAGCAATAGCTTGATCGACCGCGCACTGAACAAAGCGCACATCTCTTCCTTGGCGGAGTTAGACCGGCGATCGTCTCAGAAGTCAAGCTGGCTTAAACTCTTTCCCAAGCTTAAACCTGAAGAAAACCGAGACGCCCTGATTGAGAAGGTTGCAAAACGCCTGAAGGTCAGCGCGGTCAATTCGACGCGGATCGTAGAGGTTTCGTACGAGGCGACAGACCCGGCCGTAGCGGCCCAGTTCGCGAATACGCTTACTTCAGAATTCATCCAACAAAGCCTGGAAGCGCGCTGGGAGACGAACCGCAAAACATCGGATTGGCTGGTCAGTCAGGTCAATGAGATGCGGGGTAAGCTGCAGAGTTCTGAAGATGCTCTGCAGGCCTACGCTCGTCAGAAAGGACTCATTTATACCGGAGACAAGCAAAATATTTCCGAAGAGAAACTGCGCGAACTGCAGTCTGAGCTTTCAAAAGCGCAGGCCGACCGAGTCGAGAAGCAATCTCGATTCGAAGTCGCACAAGGCGCCACTCCGGAAAGTATTCCGGAGGTTCTGAATGACAACAACTTGCGAGGGATGGAGAACAACCTTGTTGACTTGCGGAAGCAGGAAGCCGAGATGGCAGTGACATTTAAACCCGATTACACCCAGGCGAAGAGGCTTCGCGCCGAGATTGATTCGCTTACGTCAAACATCGAAAGAAAGCGCACCGTGATTGTAAGCCGTCTGGACAACGAACTACAAGAATCTCAGCGGCGTGAGCGGCTGCTTGGAGCAGCCTACGCCGTGCAGTCGCGGCTCGTTACTAACGATTCCGAGAAATCGATTCAGTACGACATGTTGAAGCACGACGTGGATACGGACCGGCAGATTTATGAGGTGATGTTACAGCGGGTGAAAGAATCCAGCATCACTTCGGCATTGAAGGCGGGAAATGTAGTCGTGATTGATCCAGCCAAGGCGCCGCTCCGCCCCTATGCGCCGAATCTACCCATGAACGCAACTGAGGGTTTACTGTTTGGCCTGATGTTGGGCGTAGCCGGGGTCGTCATCCGGAGCAAAGCAGATGGATGTGTGCAGGAACCCGGCGACGCCGGCCTGCTGCTGGGAATTCCAGAATTGGGTATGATTCCCGCCGGAGACCCCGTAGCGACACGCGGATCTCGGATGCTGGCGCTGCTTTCTCCACGGAAAGAACCAAAGACGCAGGGCATGCAACTGGTTTCATCTCCGGACACCTCGTCGATGGTGGCCGATAGCTTTCGAGCGGTGCTTGCCTCCATTCTCTTTATGGCGGCGGGACGACGTCAGCGCGTGCTGGTAGTGACCAGTGCCAGCCCTGGTGAAGGTAAGACGACGACTGCGTCGAATCTTGCGGTGACTTTGGCAAAGATGGGCCGAAAAGTTCTGTTGATCGACGGCGATATCCGAAGTCCCAAGATTCACAGCACTTTCGGGCTAGAGAACTCGACTGGGCTGACGACTACGCTCAAACAGCTTGCGCTCAACGAGACAGTTACGGACACATTCATCCGAGCAACGGCCGTGCCGAACCTGCATGTACTTACCAGCGGACCAGCGATTCAAGCGGGTGCCGACCTGCTGTTCTCCGGCTTCATGCCGACCCTGATCACCCGTTACCGGAACGAGTTCGACATGGTGTTGATCGACACGCCTCCGATGCTCGTGATGCCGGATGCCCGTGTTCTGGCCCGTCTTGCGGACGCAGTAATTCTGGTCGCCAGAGCAGGCCAGACGGCGCGCAGCGCAATACAGGCCGCCTACCGGCGCTTCGTGGAAGACCGTACCCCGGTATTAGGAGTTGTTCTCAATGGGTGGAACGCGAAAATGTCCTCTCTCAAATACTACGCGGACTACAAAGAACCAGCACCTGAGTACGCCTTGGTTAAGGTGACTCCCGTCAGAGCTTATAAGTCATGACATTGCGTGTTCGATCCAGCGTTAAAGAGTCTAGCGTGGCCACCATGACTTCAATCTGCAGCGAGACCGAGCCGGTCGACGTCCAGGCAACATTCCGCCCAACCCGGGGCGGCATCGAGCGTGACAAACCCTCGATGCCGACCCGTGTGTTGTTATCCAACATCGCCTGGATGTTAATCGGAAACGTCTTATACGGGTTTAGCCAGTGGGGCCAGTTGGTGGCGCTAGCCAAAATGGGAACAATCGAAATGGTGGGCAGCTTCGCGCTGGCTTTAGCGATTGTTCTCCCTGTCCTGATGTTTAGCTCTTTGAGTCTTCGAGCTTTGCAGGTGACCGACTGCGACCATTCTCACCGTTTCATGGAGTACCTGACTCTGCGACTGCTGACATTGGGTGTTTCGCTGGCGTTCATCGTTGTTTTTGGAATGGTCGCAGGATACACTACCGCCGTAATCGTCTCGACTACGCTGATTGGAGCAGCCAAGGCGGTTGAATACGTCAGCGATATTCTTTACGGTTCTTTGCAACGGAAAGAGAACATGTCCGGCATTGCAATCTCGATGATTTTGCGAGCCATATTGTCGGTAGGTGCACTTACATTTGGTGTTTACAGAACCCATTCTCTAGCCTGGGGTGCGGCTTGCATGCTGGTCTTCTCGGTAGTCGTCCTGATCGGCTATGACATTCCAAAAATCCTCACCGTTGAGGGGGTTTTTCCTGACACGCTGTTGCGCGAATCCAGAGGTTATTTCAAAAAGCTATTCAGAAAAGGCGGAGCCCGAAGGCTGTGGAAGCTGGCGATGACCGGGCTACCAATGGGCTTTGTTCTGATGCTGATCTCGCTCAACCTGAATATTCCGAGATATTTCATTCAACAACATCTGGGAACGCACGAATTGGCGATCTTCTCCGCGATTGCAACGTTGCTGACGGCCGGCAGCGTTGCCACCAACGCGATCGGACAAGCAGCCGCTCCGCGACTGGCGAAATGCTTTGTCAATCGCGACCGGCGAGGGTTTGGTACGCTACTCGCGGCCCTAGTCGTAACTAGTCTGGGGTTCGGCAGTTTGGGGTTCGTCGCCGCGCTCCTGTTTGGAAAGCAGGCAATGGCTCTTATCTATCGCCCGGAATACAGCACTCATCCCGACGTTTTGGTGTGGCTCATGGGGGCTTCCGGATTCTTCTATTTGGGTTCGACGCTTGGCTATGCGGTAACGGCCGTGCGTTGCTTTACCCCTCAATTACCTTTGTTCGCTGGCGCGGCGCTAACAACGGCTATAGGATGTATTGCGCTCGTGCCGTCACAGGGCCTGCGCGGCGCAGCCATCGCAATTCTGATTTCAGCCGTAATCCAGTCCGCCGGCAGCGCGCGTCTGCTTTGGAGCTCCTGCAAGCGAGTTTTCAACCAACCCATTCCAGTTACTAATTGATCACAAACCTCTCCTCAGACTCCGGGCATTATGCAGATGACACAGAACGCAATTCAAACAATGGATAGCATGGCGCTGAGCTCGGGCCAGCGTCTCGATCAGAATGTCTGGCAGCATCGAAGCGCGAATGGAGAAGCGCTTTGGTCGTGGATCACTTGGGCCTTCACTGCCTACTGGATTTTATTTGTGGCGGGCGCCTTCCTGAACCGCAAAGAGCTGAATGCTGTGGGAGGCGTCCTCGTTCTTGGCGTTCTGGCTTGGCTACTCATCGAACGCTTGTGGGTCCGCTTGGATGCGATCGTGATGGCCAGTCTCGCTGCCGCCACGTTCGTTCCGATGATGCAAACCATCCTGTCGAACCCGCCGACGGCAGAATCGCTTTTTAAGCATGTTTCGCTTTGTATGGTTATCGCGTTTTCGCGCCTTTTGCAACTGCCGGTAGTCTATAAGTCGAAGCTGCGCTGGGTGCTGGCGGCACAGGTGCTGGCCATCATTTTAATTTCTCTAACAATCTTTAAGGGCGCTGCATGGGACGGTGGCACCAGGCATTCGGGCCTTTTCGTCAACCCCAACAACTTGGCGCTGATTCCGTTTTTACTTTTGTTCTTCATCGATTCGGTAAAAGACAAGTGGTTCGTTCTTCTTGCCGCTCATATCGTAGTTATCATTGTGCTCGCCTTTACGGGCACCAGCGGCGCCGATATGGCCTATGTCATCGGACTGGGAGTCCATTTGGCAAGCAGGGCCTCGAAGAATTCGCGATCGATTGTGTACGGCATAGCAGCCGTTAGCGCACTGGCCGCGGTGGCCTTCGTGGCGGCAGGTGGCGAACGGCTTCTACCTGAGACGCGCTTTACAAACCAAATCTCGGTTATGCGTGGCCAGCTCGACACTGTTCTGGACGGCAGTGATGTCGCTTATTACGAACAAGAGAAGGTTTTGGGCCCGGGAAGCGGATCTGCCATCTGGAGAATATCTCACTGGCGGCACGCGATAATTACATATTCTGGCGGCACTCCTGAGCAGCAAATCTTCGGATTCGGCATTGGCTCCACGCCTCGAATCCTCGGCAAACTGCCGCACAACGAATATCTCCGCCTCCTGTTTGAGCAGGGTATCGTCGGCTTTCTGCTGTTTTACTTTGCCTGGTATCGCATTGTTATGACCGCGCCGCGCGACATTCGCTATGTCGGTTTGATCATTGCCATCTACTCGTTTAGCGAAAACAATCTCGACAATTTTCCCTTCATGGCCCTGCTCATTTTGTGCCTGTCGGCTCGCAGTGTCAGCGCGGCGGTTGAGACAAAAATCAAACGACCTCTGGTAGCTAGCTGGAACGAAAGCGGCCAGCAGGAAGAACCCTCATCTCCGGAAAATTCATTCTCCGAAACAAATATCTAAAGAAAACGGACAGCATAGAAACCATATGAAAGTGTTGGTCGCGAACAATTATTACTACCTGCGGGGCGGCTGTGAGCGCGTCATGTTCAATGACATCAAAGCCATGTCGGACCACGGCGTCGACATCGTTCCATTTTCGGCAGCCGATCCGGACAACGACCGAACACCTTATTCGGACTATTTTGTGCCGGGCGCCGATATTCGGGCTACCACTCTGCTAGGCCGTGCAGAAGCCGCCGTCGACGCCATTCATTGCGGGCGCACCGCCCAGGCCTTCGCTAAGGTACTTGTCGAGACGAGGCCGGATCTGGTCCACTGTCACAACGTCTACGGGAGACTGTCCACTTCGATACTCGCTGTCGCTAAGAAACATAACGTTCCCGTGGTACTAACTGTGCATGACTACAAGGTTGTCTGTCCCGCTTACGTGATGTTGAAGGATGGCAAACCCTGTTCGGCCTGCATTGACGGTGGGTACTACCGCTGCGCGGTCAATCGTTGCCACAAAGGCCAAACGGCGGCTTCGATTGTCTACTCGATTGAAGCATACTGGGCTAAGTTGACTGGCAATTACGGCGCGGTTTCGGCATTTCTCTGTCCCAGTCATTTCATCGCTGGACTCTTAAAACAATCCGGTATCGTCGACAAGCGGGTTATCTATCATGCCAATTGCGTGGAGCCAGATGACTACGCTCCTTCTTACGAAGGGAAATATGTGTTGTCGGTCGGCAGGCTCTCTCACGAAAAGGGACTTCCTACTTTTCTCGAGGCGATGCTCGGAACGAAGATTCCGGTCAGAGTGGCCGGAACTGGCCCAATGGAAACCGAACTGAGGGAAATGGCGGCAAAAGATGGCGGTTCGATCGTGTTAGAAGGCCATTGCAGCGGAAACAAGCTCGCCGAGCTCTATCGGAATGCAGCCTTTGTGGTTGTACCGTCGGAATGGTATGAGAACGCTCCGATGTCCATCCTCGAGTCATTCGCCTACGGAAAGCCTGTCATAGGAACGCGGATTGGCGGCATCCCGGAGTTAATTACTGAAGGCGAACACGGCCATCTGGTTGATCCCGGGGCCAAGGACCAACTTAGACTGGCGATTTTAAGGCTTTGGAATGACCGAGCCGCGCAACGCGACATGGGCCGCAGCGCCCGCCGGCTTGTTGAAACGAAATTTGCTCAGAGTCCTCGAACCACGTCCCTCTTAAATATTTACAATTCCGTCTGCGATACCGGAAGTCGAGCTGCGTATCCTGCCGACTTACTGACTAACTCAAGCACACGATAAAGAAAGTACTCTCAATCTAATTCTTAAGGTCAATATGCTCTTAAAACTTCATTCTATTGCCCGCTGGTGCTATCTTCATCATGTTCCGTTGGTGCCACGGCTCATCAAGGCCTTTATGTATGTCTCTTTCAATTGTATTTTGCCGGCCGAGGTCTCTGTGGGCGCTCGAACGACCTTTCATCATCACGGGTGGTGTGTTCTGGTTCATGAGAGCGTTGAGTTTGGAACAGACTGCAATATTTACAACCAAGTGGTGTTCGGCGGGGGCCATGATGGGCCGGACGGGCCGCCAATCCGCATTATCATCGGCAACAACGTGAATATCTCCGCTGGCGCTAAGGTGTTGTGCAAGTCAGGCACCCTGACTATTGGCTCGGGAAGTACGATTGCGGCTAACGCGGTAGTGCTCTCCGACGTTCCTCCTAATTCTATCGCCGTCGGTATGCCCGCGCGCTGCATCCCGAAGAAGCGCAACGTCGCAGCCTAAGACGCACCAAACAATTAGCTCGCAAGCAACAACCCGCATCGACGATTGAATCGGAAAGTCCCCGCGCGACTCTCTGCGTAGACGTTCCCTCCGACCCGATTACTACTCTCGATTTCCAGCCGTACTGGCCAGCCATACGCCCTCGCGCGCCGCGTAGTCAGCTGCTCAATTACTTTCCTTATCGACATTTTTCCTCACTACTGGAGCCATTTTTATGAAGATTCATTTTCTATTAGCAAAGGATTTTTTCCGCGGAGGCGGGATTGAAACTTATACCCGCGAAGTCGGCCGCCGCCTGGTCTCGCGCGGTCACGCAGTGACCGTGTATTCCACCCGCGGAAAGGACAAATGTGTCGCCGAGTGGGAAGGAATGCGTATCGTTTGGCTGCCAAGCGTAAAGCCGCACTGGGCCGAGAAGAGCGCTGGTGCGTTGATGGCGGCAGCCAAGGCCCTAAAAGAAGAATCTCCGGACATTCTGCACCTTCATAGCGTGGTGGCCGGATCTCTCGCCCCACTGCTGCGGTCTAAAGTGGCGCCTTGCATCGTTCAGATGCACGGCATTGAATGGCTGCGAACCCGCTGGGGAGCGTTTGCCAAAGGCGTGCTGAAGGCCATGGAGCGTGCCTCACTCGGCTCGGCCAATGCCATCACCGCCGTCTCCCAGACACAGTGTGAATACTTCAAGAGCCAATACAATCTGGACTCCGAGTACATTCCCACCGCGGCGGACATCAAGGACTTCGCCAGCCCAAAGCTCATTTGCGACATGGGAATCCAACCTCGGAAATATGTGTTGTTTGCGGCGCGTTTAGTGCCTGAAAAGGGAGCACACCATCTGATCGAAGCGTTTCGGCGTCTTTCTACAGATCATTCGCTTATTATTGCCGGCGAAGCTCCTGCCGCGGGTGGCTATGGACAAGAACTGCTTGACATGGCGAAAGGCGACTCGAGGATCCGTTTCATCGGCCGTGTGCAAGGCAGGTTACTCGAGGAGCTTTTCTCGAACGCGGAATTATTCGCGCAGCCTTCAGAGCTCGAGGGCCTATCAATCGGTTTGATTGAAGGAATGAGCTATGGGGTTCCGTGCCTTGCGAGCGACATTCCCGAAAACCGGGAAGTCGTCGGCGACGCCGCCTTGTTGTTCCGAAACAAGGACGTGGACGATCTACAAAAGCAAATGAATTGGGCCTTTTCGAATGTTGGTGCGATGGCGAAGTTTGCGGAAAACGGGCGCCAGCGCGTTCGAGAGTTCTTTACCTGGGAGCGCGTTGTCGACCAGTTGGAAACCCTATACCAGCGCGTCGCCTACGGTTTGCAAGAACAGGACTCCGGCTGGGTTCTCCAGCGCCGGCTCCGTAACGTAGCACCGACCCTAGATTCTTTACCCAACCTACCCAGAAAATAAACCGTTTTCTTGCGATCTGAATTTAATTACTTGAGGAAAGTTAGTTATGCTATTGACTCTATTATTTTTGGCGGCAACTTCTTTGGGTCTGTCCTTGTTACTTACTCCAATAATTCGGACATTGGCCCTGCGCTGCAATTTAGTCGATCTCCCGGATAATAAGCGTAAGGTTCATAAGAAACCCGTCCCACGCGTGGGAGGTATCGCTCTCGCTGCAGCATATTTCGGCTCCCTTCTTTTGGTAGCTACCTTTCTGGCTCATCGGCAACCAACGGTGAATGGTGGATTCGCCACCGTAAAGTTGATTGCTCCAGCTGCCATGCTTATCTTTCTCATCGGTCTCGCCGACGACATCTTTAATCTAAAACCATGGCACAAGTTTGGCGTTCAGATTGTGGCTGCCGGAATGGTAGTATCCGCCGGAGTTCACATCCATAGCGTCGCGGCATTGAGTGTCCACCCCGTCCTGGGAGCGTTGGTCTCAATCCTTTGGCTGGTGGCCTGCACCAATGCCGTAAACCTCATTGATGGATTGGACGGTTTAGCGGCGGGCATTTCGTTTCTTGCCACCCTAACCGTTCTCATTGCATCAGTGATGAGTGGGAACATGGGACTGACCATAGCAGCCGCACCTCTAGCCGCTGCACTGCTAGGCTTCCTGGTATTCAACTTTAATCCAGCATCCATCTTCCTCGGCGACTGCGGCAGCCTCTTGCTGGGATTTCTGTTGGGCTGTTACGGCATTTTGTGGAGCCGATCATCTGCCACACTCCTAGAAATGACTGCGCCACTCATGGCTGTTGCCGTGCCGCTGATTGATACGACCCTCGCGATAGCACGCCGTTCTCTTAGCGGTCAACCGATCTTTAAAGCAGACCGCTCGCATATTCATCACCGGCTTCTCGCTCGTGGCTTGAGCCACCGGAGCACAGTTCTTCTGCTGTACGTCGCTGCCGGAATAGCCGGCTCGCTCTCCCTCTGCCTGATCTGGGCGCGTGATCAATGGGAGGCTGTAGTTTTCGCTGCTTTCAGTTGTGCGGTGATCCTGGGCGTTCGCCAATTAGACTATGCCGAATTTCATTCCCTTCCGAAGATCTTACTCTTCGGAGGTCTACCGCGGGCGACCACTGGGCACCCGACTCCGCAAACATTCGAAGAAGGGATGGAAGCCACACAGACGGCCGACCTCCAGGAGAAAACGGCAGTCTATTCCCCTGCTCCCTTTGAGACACAACAGCGCCCTGCCGCATGAGGCGTTCGTATCCACACGTCCGCAGAGACAGTAAGTAATAAGCATCTGGCCCGCATTCGCGAATGAACAGAACGGCGCCAAACCCTACGAGGGCGGCGCCGTTTTCGTTTTTTAGGGTGTCCTTGCTATACGGCGATCGATTATCAAGTCGACAAACAACAAGTCGAGCAAATTGTTCAGCGCTTTTCGTCTTTCGTTGCCGAAGCTTACGATCATGGCAAAATACCGGTGAAGTTAACTGGCGGTGGATTGCTCGCGAGCTGACTTTCAGTCAAAGTTGTCATCGCAAAGGAACGCCATTCTGACTTCACATATTTCATCTTCCCGTTACCCACGCTAGGATTGTTTGCAATGCCGGGACCGGTCACACTCGGATAGTAATCGGCACCCGCGCTGCACAGGTACTCCGCAATGCTCCGGTCGTCGGGAAGCGCAGGGTTACCGACAATGAGCCGAGCTTCGAAGAGCGCCACAATTCCCCCGATATCGTTCGGATTAATGCTGCCCCGGCTATCGGGGTAGAAGTGAAAATTGTAGCCATTGCCGGCCGTCACGGAAATCGTCCCATCTGGCTCGGTACGCACGTCACCGGGTATAGAATTGCCCTGAAAATCGTCCGGATAAGCCTCTCCATCGGGGGTGCTGGTGTTTTGTAACAGCAGCCATTTGCCCGTGCTCTTTTGCAGAAAATATAATTGAAGATTTTGTATATTGACCCTCGTGTTTGTGGCTGGATTGCCTTGTGAAGCGACGTAAACGACGCCCCATGAGGTGATGGCTTGCTGCCCGTCAGAATTGTTGCCCATGTCTATGACGGGCCCGTTCGCCCAATCGTAACTCAAGGGAACTCCCTGAGGGTATCCTTCGTTCGCCCCCTGCATGTCTGCGGCAATTTGCTCCGCAACCGAGGTTGTCGGTGTAGGATTTCCAGCCGAGGTGGTCGCCGAGACCGTAGCTTCGATGGTTGCCTCAGAGGTGCGGCCGTTTTGGTGTTGCGCCAAGACCTCTATCGTGTAACTTCCTGGAGTGAGCGTCAGGGGGGTATCGATCGAGGATACCCCCTGGTTCTGGAAACTCAGAGTGCCATTAACGTACACGGACATGGACTCTGGAGTGGCCCCGTGATATGAGGCAACCAATTGGAAAGGAGAAGTGACGGTAGCTCCATTGGAGGGTGAAGTAATTGTCACTCTCGCCTTTGCTTGCCCGGACACGAGATACGCCCCGAGCAGCAGAATTAGCAATGTTTTCATATATAATAATCAACCTTGAGTTTATGAATTGTTGGTACGGTTTATGAATGGGTACAGCTTTATGAATTGTTGGTACAGTCTTCTGGATCTCCGTTAGGAGACGACTTTCTTGTGCCCCCGAGCCCATGCGAACGATGCGCCGAACTAGCCACCCCCAGAAGGTCAAATGGTTGGCTCGGTTAAGCAGTACAGCTACGTAGAACACAAGGACTATTGATTCAAACACGAAAAAATTGTTTCGGCTTCTTTGACATTCCAATCCCCCTCTCCTAGGGGCAGGAACAACATCGTTAGCCGACATCGTCTTACGATTAAGTGTTGCTAAGGTTCGCTAGAACGGATGAGGCGTAACGAATAGTTGATGGAGATACTCGCGCGCCACTCTTCAATTTGCAGGAAGGTTGCCCGAGAGATGAATATCCGATGATGCCGCCCGGCGGAGCGGGAGTGCGCGACATAAGAGTGATAGATTCGTGGAACGCCAGGCGGAGCCGCGACCGCGAGGAATTGTGAAAAAATCAAACTTGTAACATTTTCCGCATGTTTTGTTTCAATGACTTAGTGACCGAAAAAATTAGATTGGGGGATTTTTTTTACCGTCCCGCGATGACCGGCTTGGTTAGGGATGATATGCCTGAATGTCCCAATACACCGGCACTCTACATCGTCATCCCGTGCAATAGAGTCAACATCAACCGATGCTGGGGGTCGGCAGCCGAAGCGCTCTCTGCACTCCTGCATTGCTCGTTTCTGCTTCGCCAGCCACACACTCATTTTGCACTCTAAAGACAAAATCCGTCGAGCTATAATCACCCAGCGGTTACCTGTCCCGAATTTGCGTGTTTCAGCCCAATGGCGCACTTCACCGGTGGCTGTGCGGAAATTCCATGCCGCTTGGAGCGTTCGGCGTCCGCGGGCA
The DNA here is from genome assembly GCA_003167495.1 of Bryobacterales bacterium. Taxonomy (GTDB): domain Bacteria; phylum Acidobacteriota; class Terriglobia; order Bryobacterales; family Bryobacteraceae; genus Bog-105. The sequence goes on from PMSX01000278.1 coordinate 51,842, forward strand.
CACGTCTACTACGGTCAGAGAGATTCCGCTCTCCCAAAGTGACCGGAACATGCGCTCCTCAACATCCGAGACAAACTCCGGCCTGTAGCGTAGTGCGGCTACCGCTCCGAAAGCTGGAGCATAGCGTCGCTAGCTAGCGATTGGGCCGCGGAGATCCGCGGTTTTCGATCACGGCAACATACCTTTAACGTTCACTGGCGGAGGGTTGCTCTTTAATTGACTCTGGGTCAAAGTCGTCATTGCAAAGGAACGCCAATCAGAACGCACATATTTCAGCTTGCCGATTGCCACACCGGGATTGAAACTCGCATCACCCGGCCACCCACCAGCCAGAGCTGGATAATAGTCAGCGCCCCCCGTGCAGAGATAGCGTGCGGAGCCTCGGTCATCTGGCTTTGTCGGATCGGCCACAATCAACCGCGCCCCTAGGACAACCACAATCCCGCCGATATCATTCGGGTTAATACTCGCTCGAGTAACTGGGTAAAAGTGAAAATTATAACCGCCGCCGGCTGTCGCCGAGATGGTCCCATCGGGTTCCCGCCGGATATCTGCCGGCCTATTGTTGTTTCCGGAGAAATCTTCGTGATAGGCGGCTCCCATGGGAGAGCTTGTGTTTTGTACGAGCAGCCATTTGCCGGTGCTCTGTAGCAGGACATATGTTTGCATGTCACGAATATTCACGCGCGTGTTAGTGGCGGGGTTTCCTTTCGAGTCCTCGTACACGGCACCCCAGGAGGTGATCGCTTGCCAGCCTTTGGAATTATTACCCATAATCACAACCGGTCCGTTCGCCCACTCATAGCTCAAGGGAACGCCGTGTGGGTATGCTTCATTTTTCCCCTGCATGTCGCCGGCAATCCGGTCTGCGACGGAGGTTCCGGTTGAGGTCGGCACCCTGAGGCCGAGATTTGAAGGAGTTCCAGGCGAGCTCGACGCCGCCACGAGATACGTTCCCAACAGTAGAATTTCCGCAGTTTTCAAAGAGTTGTCACCTTGCCTTCTTCAATTGCCGGTACTGGTTCTCAATCGGTCTTGGGAGTGACTTTCTGTACCCCTTTACGACCGTTTCGACCCGTTCAAGCCACAGGCATTGGTATTTTTCAAGGCAGCGGCAAGTATAGCAACGTGCCTCTCCTTGCGTGACACCCGACCGCACCGATCAATTAGGCTTAACGCCTTTGCATCTCAAGTTCCAGGAACAACGACTAGAATACGATTCCGTCGTATTCTCCTTTGCTACAACTGCCCGCCGCAGGCCGTTCTACGCGCTTTGGACGCGAGCCTCAAGGGTCGGCTCGCGTCCTCTTTGCTGCATTGTTCACGTCTTGTTAGACAGAGTCTAACTGAACACAAGTGCCGCCGTGCTTCACGGGCTCACCGTCACATTTGCGGTCACGCTCGTCCCGTCGTAAAAGGCTGTGACCGTATCCTGCAGAGTGCTCGTGGTGTAATTGGTCGTCACGGTGAAGGTAGCGGTGGTAGATCCCGCCGCAATTGTGACGCTTGCCGGAACAAAGGCCACCGTACCAGTGGTCCATAGCTCGATCACGATACCGCCCGTAGGCGCTGCTGCGCTAATAGTCACGGTTCCCGTCGCTGACGCCTGGGAGACGATACTCGTAGGGCTGACCGAGACCGAAGAAAGGATCACGCTTGCAAGTGGCGTCACACTAAGCGCCGCTGTCTTGCTAACGCTGTTGTATGTGGCGGTGATGGTATCCGAACTCGTGGAAGAGACCGAGTGAGTCGTCACCGTAAAGGTGGCGGTGGTGCTTCCGGCTGCAACGCTGACCGAAGCGGGCACTGTTGCCGAAGCATTGTTGCTCGAGAGCGAAACGGACACACCACCGGAGGGAGCCGCGCCACTCAAAGTTACGGTTCCTGTTGTTGATGTGCCGCTGGCCACACTTGAAGGACTAACCGCAACGGACGAGAGTGAGACTGTCGTCGTGGCGGGCGTGACAGTGAGTGCCGCGGTCTTGCTCACACTCTTGTAGGTAGCGGTGAGGGTAGCCGAAACAGACGACGTGACCGTGCTTGTAGAGACCGTAAAGGTGGCGCTGGTGCTTCCGGCCGCCACGCTGACCGAAGCGGGCACTATTGCCGAAGCATTGTTGCTCGAGAGCGAAACGGACACACCACCGGAGGGAGCCGCGCCACTCAAAGTTACGGTTCCTGTTGTTGATGTGCCGCTGGCCACGCTCGAAGGACTAACCGCAACGGAC
>PMSX01000239.1 GCA_003167495.1 Bryobacterales bacterium
GTCATCCATCATTACTTTTGCCCGTCCAATTCGAGAACGAAGTATTGCGCCGGCACGTCGCCGACGTTCTTAGCCCCGTGCATTTCATTTGAGGCGATGAATGCAACAGAACCGGGGCCGATTCTACTGGCCTTGCCTTCTACCGTAATTTCGACGGTACCCTCCCGCAGAAAGAAAATCTCCTCATTCAGATGCTTATGCGGAGGATGCGGCGAAAGGCCTGGTGGAAGTTTGGTCATGTGGCAGGCGATCTCAAACCCGCCATGCGTTTCGCCGCGGAAGACTTGGCGCGACTCGATGTGAGTTTCTGGGTTGGTCTTCACAGGTAAATCTGCAAAGTCGTAACATTTGGAGGGCAACACAGAATCTGGGTTTTTCTGTGCCGCGGCCTGGGCAGCGATGAAGGTCGCGAAGAAACCGTTAATATCTCGGCGTGAAAAGTTCATGCTTTCTCCTTTTGTAGTCTATACAAGACGAGTATGAAGCAAAAGCAAGAACCTCCGGTGGCGAATGTCCTGGCAGCATTTCGGGAAAAGCGGGGATTGTCGGTTGTCGAACTGGCGCAAGCAGTGGGTGTAAGCCGGCAGACTGTTTACGCGATGGAGGCCGGCGATTACGTGCCGAACACATCCGTGGCGTTGAAACTGGCGCGCGTGCTGCAGACCACTGTAGAAGAGTTGTTCCACCTCGCAGATGCCCGTGTCTTGACGGAGCCGCCCAGTCAACTCGTGACGATGATTGCGGGCGACGAAGGGCGGCCGGGCGACCGCGTGCAAATCTGCCGGATAGAGGACAAGCTGACGGCTTGCGGCGGCCATCCAGCGCAATGGAGCTTCGTGGCTGCCGACGGCGTTGTTACGGCTAGCACTAAAGGCAAAACCAAGGTTCAAACGTTCCACCCGGCTCATGAATTCAAGAACCGCATTCTGATTGCCGGCTGCGATCCCGGCATGCCTGTATTGAGCCGGCACATGCAACTCGCCGGAATCGAACTTGTATTGGCGTATCGTAATAGCTCGCAAGCCCTTGAGCTGCTGGCGGAGGGCGGCATTCATGTGGCCGGTACTCACTTGCGCGATGAACAGAGCGGCGAGTGGAACGTGCCGCAGATTCGCAAGCAATTTTCGGCAAGCAGTGTCGCGGTGATCTCGTTCGCCACCTGGGAGGTGGGGTTGGTCGTCAGTCGGCGCGCGCCTAAGAAGATTGGCAGGATAGCGGATTTGGGCAGGCCCGACGTGACAATAGTAAACCGGGAGACAGGTTCGGGGAGCCGGCAGTTGCTCGACGCGCAACTAAAAGAGGCTGGGTTGAAGGGATCGGATATCAAAGGTTATGACCGCTTGGCGGACGGCCATTTACCAGCGGCGTGGCATGTGAGCGCGGGGTTGGCCGATTGCTGTATTGCTACGGAAGCAGCCGGGCGCGCCTTCAATTTGCAATTCATTCCGCTCGCGAGTGAGCGCTACGATCTGGTGTTCCGGCGCAAGCACTTGGAAACGCCGGGAGTGCAAATTTTGCTCGAGACGTTAAACCGGCTCAGCTTTCGAAGAGAGTTGAACAGCTTGGGAGGCTATGACACAAGCGTCACCGGGCAGCGCGCGTTATAGCCATGTCAGTCGACGCCTGTAATCTGATCGAAAAGCGTTTCGAGTGACTTAGGCAACGCCTCGGCGGAAACAGCTTCCGGATCAAGCATTCGCATCAGACTTAACCCCTGCGCAATCGATATCAGACCGAACGCCACGGTTTCGACAGATCCGGGTGGTTCCTTGCCAATGGAGGCGTAAACGCGGCGCGCTTGTTCGATCACGTGCTCGCGCTTCTTACGCATCAACTCAGCCACCCGCGGACGGATCGCGGCGTTTCGTAGCGAGTACAATTGCAAACCGAGCCAGAGGGCACAACTTGCTTCATCGCGGCCCATCTCTACGTAATACTCGCGTAACTTCCCGATCAGTTCGGCGGGAGGAATCGCCGTCACAATCGCTTCGAACTCCTGGCCCTCGCGCTGAATTTCGCGATCCAGCACCGCACAAAGAAGGTCGTCTTTGCTCTCGAAATTGGAGTAGAAGGCGCCGCGTGAATATCCCGCCGCTTCGGCCACTTCTTCTATAGAAGCGGCTTCCAGGCCGTCTTTCGAAAAAACAGCAAGGGCGGCATCAAGCAAACGTTCGCGGGTTTGCGCGCGACTCTCCTCGCGGGTCAGCCGTTTCCTTGTCAGGACCTCTTCCATTGACAAGACAAGAATACCTCTTTCGAGACACAGAGATAGGCGCTCGTTCGTGCACGCAGCAGAAGAATCTTTGCAACAAGCGCTGCTGGATGCCGGAATTTTGGGCCTCCGACCAGTTGTAGTTACTGTGGTGGTCACGGTTATGGCATTTGTTCCGCTTAGCGCTCCAAGGCGGTCCGCTTTGTTACGCGCAGATTGCGGGATTGACGGTGTCGACAGCGATTAGTTCCGGAATTGAAGCGGAAGAAGATAGGGCAAAGATGCTAGCCGCGCCAAATTTCAGTGAACTTCGAAGACCATAGGGTATTGCTGACCGGGGATTGCGCTTTTCCTGGTAACCGCAAACCGCATGACTACGTTACAGTAAACAGGTAAACAGGTAAATGGAATCAAAGATGCTGCAAATAAACCTGACAGTTTTTAACGCTTTGTTGCTGGTCGGGTTTCTTAGCGTTTCCGCGCCGGGAGCTTTTGGCGCTTCTGAGCAACCTAAACGGCTCAGCTCGAACATAGATGATAGCGAGACGTTCGTCCTAAAAGGTAACATTCAACCTCTGGTGGCGAAGGCTGTGGCGCAAGACCAGGGCGAAGTAAAGAGCTCGAAAGTGATGCCAAAAATGGAGGTCCATTTTGCGCTGACGGAAGCGCAGCAGGCCGATCTTAAGCAGTTGCTGGCCGCGCAGCAGAACCGCCGCTCGGCGCAGTATCACAAGTTCTTGACGCCGGAAGAATATGCCGCGCGCTTTGGCCTGAATACCGCCGATGTGGAGAAAATTACGCTTTGGCTTGAAACCAGCGGTTTTTCCAATGTAGAATCGTCCCGCAGCCGGATGTGGGTGAGTTTCAGCGGGACTGCTGGGCAGGTGCAATCAGCGTTTCATACAACCATACATAACTACACGGTGAATGGCGAAGCGCATTTCGCAAACGCGACTGAGCCGCAATTGCCGAAAGCGTTGGAAGGCGTGGTGCAAGGTGTCAGAGGGCTGCACAACTTCCTGCCGAAGGCGCATATCCGGCTCCGCCCGCACTTCACTTCGACTCTCACGCAGGACACCTTCACAGCGCCAGACGATTGGGAAACAATTTATAACGTAAAGCCGCTCTATAGCGCGGGTTTGGATGGGAGTCCCCTCAGCGGCGAGACTTACTCAATGGTTGTTGTTGGGCAAAGTGACGTGCAAGCCAGCGACTTGGCGGCGTTTCGCACTGCGGCGGGATTGCCGGCAAAAACCATAACAACGCAAATTGTGCCGGGTGATACCGATCCTGGCATTGTCTCGGGCGATGAGGCCGAGTCGGACCTCGATTTGGAATGGGCGAACGCCATTGCTAAAAACGCCAATATCTTGTTTGTTGTTGGCAACGCGACGACTGCCGGCGGAGTTCAAGATGCCTGGACTTGGGCGATCGACAACAACATGGCGCCCATCCTCAGCACGTCATATGGTTTGTGCGAACCCCAGCAAGGCGCGGCCGACATGGCCGTAGAAGAGGCTCTTTTTGCACAGGCCAATACAAACGGGATGACCATCGTGGGCGCAGCCGGAGACTCCGGAGCAGCCGATTGCGATACGGATTACCCCGCGACATTAGGATTGGCGGTGGATTATCCAGCCTCTTCTGCCTATGTTACCGGAGTGGGCGGCACCGAACTTACTGCTTCAGGGATAGGAACTTATTGGGGTGCTACCAACGACGGTTACGGTGGCTCTGCCCTCCAGTATATTCCTGAAGTTGTGTGGAACGATACGAGCGTAGCTAACGGTCTCGAGGCCGGTGGCGGCGGTGTTAGTATTTACATCGCGAAACCGAGCTGGCAAACGGGAACGGGAGTGCCTACAGGTGCCTTTCGTGATGTTCCCGATATAGCGTTGGATGCATCGCCGAATGTGGATGGGCTTCTTTTTTGCGGACACAATTGGTGTACGAATGGCTTTCGAGATTCCGCAACCGACCTGGATGTGACAGGGGGAACCTCGGCTGGTCCTCCTACCTTCTCGGCCGTGTTGGCTATGTTTGTGCAACAAATGGGCACACGGCTGGGAAACGTGAATCCCAATCTGTATACGATTGCTGGGATTTCACAAACCGCCTTCAACAATATCACCAGCGGAAACAATATTGTTCCTTGCGAAGTAGGCACATTGAATTGCACCACCGGAACCATGGGGTATTCAGCCGGGGTTGGATACAATCTGGCTAGCGGTTGGGGTTCGATTAATGCTTATAACTTGCTTGAGCAATGGTCAGAGGACATTCAAATCACGGCCACCCCGACCGCAATGAGTATTTCAGCCGGCACTTCAGGAACCGCTACCATTACTGTCGCTCCTTATAAGAACTTCGCAGGAACCGTGTCGTTTGCCTGCACCGTCTCGAGTGGGTTGGCCAATGTGACTTGCTCACTGCCCACCACCACTGTCACCACTTCCGGTACCACCACGCTTACAGTCACTGCGGGGAGCACTGCGCGCACCCCTTTCTGGCGTCAGTTCCGCAACCTTCCGCCAATATGGCCGGCGTTGTTGTTGCTCGCTATGGCTCTGGCAACCGCGGTTTACACCCTCCGAAAACAGCGGTTTGTTTACGCTTTTGGCGCGGCCGCCGTGTTGGTTTTTATGCTCGGCGCGGTTAGTTGCGGCAGCGGAAGCTCCAGCAGCGGCAGCGGCGGCACCGGTTCGACTAGCCCTGCCGCAGAGTCGGGGACTGTTACGGTAACGGCAACGAGCGGCCAAATAGTGAATAGTGTCGCCGTTGCGGTGACAATTCAATAGTTATGAAAAAAGCTCTACTGATTGCTGCTCTTGTTTGTTTTGCTGCGACCTTTGTGCAAGCGCAGCTCTTGCCGGAAGCCGCTGCTGGCTTTCCGGCGCAAACAACATCGCTTGAATACGATGCACTAAGCAGGTTACGGTCACTGCCCAACTACAGCAGCCTGCGAAAACAGTATTCAGGAGCCGGTCTCCAGCAGGCCCAAAAAGACCTGCAGTCATTGGGCATTTCGGAAGATCAACTGAGTGAAGTGGTAACAGCCGCGGGGCCGAATGGATTTTTCGGCTTGCTGGCGGGAACTTTTCATGCCGCAGCAGCGACGAAAGAAGCTGCCAAGCATGGTATTGCGCCAAGCGCCCTCGAAGATGGTACGGCGTTTTGCTCGAAAGACGGCACGTGCTTTCTCTTTATTGCGCAAGAAGACGGGCATGCTTTCTTTGGGACAAGGCAGCAGTTGCAAGCTATCTCAGATGTGCGCCAGGGGCGCGCTCCATCGCTTCAAACCAACGCGACGTTTATGGACTTGAAGAGCCGCATGGATCCGCAGTCCCCCGTCGTTGGCTTTGCTCCGGGGCGCGAAATCGGCGACTGGATTGGGCCCAGTATTCCGCCCGCCATCTCTTCCCGGCTCGATCTCAGCCGCCTCTTTTCGAACATTCAAACCTTTGGCTATAGCGTGAAATTAGATAGCAAGGCGCACGTTGGCCTAAGTCTCATTTGCAGCTCGGAACAGGCCGGTGTTGTTTTGCGCGATGCGCTCAGTGCAGCCAGCGGTTTAGAGCGTGCGGCCGCGATGGCGGCGGGCTCCTCCACCTTGCCGTTCGACAACATGGCCGTTGAGTCTTCCGGGCGCTTGGTTGCCGTTAGCCTCGATGCGCCTATTCAATAGAACATAGCGATTCTGTGCGACCATATCTCCGTCGCTCCTGACCGTTCATCACGCGGACGTCGCCTAGAATCTGTCCGAAGAGCGCCACACCCCAAGTGGCCGTGAACCTGCGCATTTCATCTCGGCATCCAAGAGCGATCACCACGGACTACGTTGGCATCAAGGGGCTATAGACAACTGTGAATTTCCCCTTGTTATTCAACTATGAGTGTGACCGTGGTTGAATGCGACAGCCTGTCAGAGGTAGCCGTCACAGTCAGCGTGTAGGTCCCCTGTTGTTGGCCGAAGAAGCCGTTGCCGGAGCCGCAACCGCTTAGTCCGACCATTACCACGATGCCTGCTCCCAGCAACAACAGAAAGCAGAAGGTCTTGCTCAGCTTCTTGCCTGCGCGGCGCAGCCTTCCGGCAAACAGCAAGAGCAGAATGCTCCAGAGCGTGGGCGGTATCCCTCGGTTGGGAGGTTGCTTGTGATCCAAACTCGCGGTCGGCTGCGGTAGCTGGACGGTGAGCGCGACATTCGTCAGTGAGGATCCCGCGGGCAGCGTCGACGGCGTAAGGGTGCCTGTCGCTCCAGGCGGCAAACCGCTCAAGGTCAAAGTGACGGGGACTGGGAACGTAGTTCCGTTGCTCGGACCGAGGGCCAGTGTATAATTCGCGGTTCCACCTGGAGTTACGGTCTGTGTATTAGCCCCGCACTGCTCCCGCCCGATGACCCGCTCCCGCCCGATGACCCGCCGACACTCAAGCTATAGTCCTGCACAACTACGGCAACTGGAACGCTGGTGACTGAAGTGATGTTCGAATCGCCGTTGAAACGGGCGGTAATCGAGTGTGTTGCGGCGGCCAACGAGGATGTTGTGTATTCGGCAGTGCCGCTGGACACCGCTGCCGATTTCGCCGCGATGTGATTACGAGCAGCCCGTGTGCGTTGCTGCCTCAACGATCCTTGAGGCAGCACGATCGCGACTTCACCCAACAGCGTCGAGCCGTCGAAAAAGCTCACCGACCCTTTCGGCGTATCCTCTGTTGAACTGACTGTGGCAGTTAACGTAACCGCATAAGTGACCAGCACAGGATTCGCGCTAGCGACTAAATTTATTGTCGCGGATGCCAGGTTCGCCACGATAGTCTGCGTTACCGCCGAGGCTGCATTGTAGTTAGTGTTGCCCGCCTGGTCGGCCGTTGCAGTGGGCGCGCTTTACCCCGGAGGAACGAACCCGGCTGGCGGAGCTGCATACCCAAGCGCTGCAACGGGGCCCGGTGCAATCGCTGGGACAAACGACCGCCGCCGATTCCCTGCTCTATGCTCGCGAGCATCTGTTCGAGCGCGTCTCGGTCGCTCACGATTACGAACTGAAAACCGAAGCGCTGCGCCATGGCCGAGGGCACATGCAGCTCACCGACTTGAAAGGCGAAATTATGTTCGAACAACATAGTGGCGCCCTTCTCAAGGTCGGCACGGAAGTCGCTACGCGCGAGAGCGTCAACCGCGAGCACGCCATGCTGCAAATCGTGCAAAAAGGCTTGGGGCAGTATCCGCGGCTGGGTGGTGCGCAGGAGTTTGTGGTCTCCGACCGGCTGCGGCCGGAACAGAAACATGCCGTGCAGGCGATTCTGGCCATTAATGCCCAACCCCTCGAAAAGGTAAAATTAGCGGCTGTCTAGAGGTAGGGAACAGAAGACTTATCCATGGGCCGACGATTTCCTTCTTGAGCGGCGGCATCGGTGCAATATCTGGCAGGAACGATTTCCGAGTTTTATTCCCTGCGTTTTAACCGCGATCACAAAACGCTGGCGGCGGGTAACGGTTGCTCACGAACACCCTTAATCAAGAGCCATGCCATCATCCACAGTTCCCCAAGCTCCGGGATGATCGCGACCCGACTCACTATATCGAGGTAAGCCGGCAGCAGCAACGCGGTAAGACTCACCGCCACCAAAGCACAACAGTCCGCGATCAGCAGTATACCGAGAATTCGCGGTATGAAGCCCGATCTCATCACCAGAATGCCGAAGGGAACAAGCCAAAGGCCGTTAAAGATGTTGGCGAGGTTGATGCCGTCGCCGTGCAAACCGAGAAACAACATAGCCAAGGCGTCTCGTTGGGGTTGGTCGAATACCGACAGGAACTTTGCGCCATGCAGCAGTGTCAGAGCAACGATATCGTTCAACACATTAAGGGACGTGATTGGGACGGACACAAGGACCAAGGTGACCATGAGAGACGAGTACGTTTTGTCCACCCCGGTCAGTAACCGGTACAAAGTCCTGACCAGGAATACAAACAAGATCGCGCCGACCAGTTCGCTGACGATGCAGGCGCGGAAGACTATCTCGGAAGCCAGGATGTTGTTGGCGGTTGCTGCCGCGTTATCAGACACGATTAGGGCGCTGGGGACAAACAGGAGAGGGACGCCGGCGGTTGCCGCGCTTAGAAGATAAAGCGTGCCTGCGATGCGTGCCGTCTTTCGGGTTGGATTCATCCAGATGTGCTTCTTTCACTATCACGTCACACTATGCGGCGCGAATCGCGCTTAACGATGTCAAGGACGGTGTTCTTGCTTAACCCGAGCCGGTGGCTTATTTCTCGGTACGACTGGCCCTCGGCGACGAGCTTAAGCACTGTGGGCGCGTAGCGGTCCGCCTTGATGCGCTGACCCGGGCGCCGGCCGAACACCACACCGCGCTTGCGAGCAGCCGCAAATGCCCGACCGGACCCGCTCGCGCAATAAATCCCGCTCAAACTCCGCCAGTGCTGCCATCAGGGAAGCGATCAATTTGCCTTGCGCGCTACCGAGGTCGAACTGCAGCCCGGTTTGAGCGATCAGTGAGACGCCCCAGGCTTGAAGATCCTGCAGCGTGTGGAACAGATCGAGCATCGAGCGGCCCCAGCGGGTCAGTTCCGTAACAAGGATTACGTCGATGTTGCGGGCCTGCGCCAAAGCAAGGACCTTCTTACGTTCGGCGCGTTCATCATTTGCCCCGGAAGCTGTTTCCTTCCAAACCCCGATGACTTTATAACCAGCTTTCTTAGCGAAGGCGCGCAGATCTCGTTCCTGGCGGGCGCAGGTTTGGTCGGCGGTCGATACCCGGCAATAAAGCGCTGCAGACTGTCCCAATTGAACCTCGTTGAACGCTGCCCTTCAAAAGACCACGGGAAAGGGCATTTCGTGTGGCAAAGCGTTGGTCCATTCAAAGTATACTTCAACAGGGACAACGATGCCACAATGAAGAGCGTTTCAAACTTACCGCGCGAAATTGTTTGTATTCGCTGAAATTCGTCGCACATGGCCACTGACTCACGCCGTCTGTCAATCCTGACTGCCCAGGAAGTCGATGAGCTTTACGGCCTTCCACGCTTTACCGAAGAGGACCGCCGCCTCTACTTCGCTCTGAGCCCAGCTGAGCGCGACCTGGTCGACATTGTCTATACGATCTCGGTAGCGGTACACCTGATCCTTCAACTCGGCTATTTTAAAGCCAAACGACAGTTCTTCGTGTACGCGCGCGAGGCGGTGACAGAAGATTTGGAGCCACATCCTTCGCCGTCATTTCCCGGCGCGGGCGATGACCGACATTAAGGGGCTTTCCAAACCTACACGCCTGGAGCAGCAGCAGGTCATTCTTAAACTATTCGGCTACCAGCTTTGTGACACCGGCGCCAAATCGGAACTTGAGCAGAAAGCGAAGCGCATCGCGATGCTGTCGACACAGCCGATCTTCATTCTGCGAGAGGTTCTGCAATACCTGACGAATCAGCGCATCGTCGCCCCTGGATACACCTATTTACAGGATATGGTCGCTCGAACAGTTTCCGGCGAGCGTCGCCGAATTACTGATCTACTGGGCCAAGCTCTGACGGTGGCCGTGGAACAGCAATTGGAAGCCCTGCTTCAGGCTGACGAGGGCATGTACCGCATCAGTCTTCTCAAGCACGAACCGAAGGATTTCAGCTATGGGGAGTTGCGTCATGAGGTAGAGAGGCGCACGTTTTTCCAGCAACTGTATGAGTTCGGTCAAACCTTTTTGGCATCGGCGGGCCTGTCCAATGAAAGCGTGAAATATTACGCCTCGCTGGTCCAGTTCTACACGGTTTATAAGCTCCAGCGCATGGCGGCACCCACAACCCGCTTGTATCTGCTGTGCTTCGCCTATCACCCGTTCCGCCAAATCAACGACAATCTGGTCGAAGCCTTCATTCATCTCGTTGACCAATATGAAACGCAAGCCAAGCTTGCTTCCGAGACAGCTTCCACAAATGCCATGACAGAAGCGAGCACCAACCTGACGGCCGCCGGTCAGGTGTTGAATCTGTTTGTTGACGAGTCCATAGCTGATCAAACTCCATTCGTGGAGGTCAAACAGAAGGCATTCTGTCTACTGGAACCCGAGGGATTTGCTCTGGTCTCCGACTACATGCGCAACATTGAGTTTGACAAAACCGCGTTCGAGTGGTCCTACTACGGCACTCTGCACTTCAAGTTTAAACTCAACCTGCGCCATCTATTTAGCGCCCTAGACTTCGCTGGGCTGATCGATGATGCGCCACTCCTGGAAGCAGTAGCGTTCTTGCAGGAACTCCTACGCCAGGGCAAGTCGCCCCGTCAGGCAAAACCGGCAGACTTCCCCACAGGCATCATTGCGAAAGGCGTGCACCGCTATATGTACACCGCAGCCGAGAAGCGCAAAGACAAGCAACTAGAAGTGGACCGCTACGAGTTTATGGTTTATCGTCTGCTGCGCAATGCTTTGGAAGCGGGCAATATATATGTTCGGGACAGTAATGACTTTCGCAGTTTCGAAGACGATCTGATCAGCGCCGAGCGCTGGAAGGACAAAGAGGCAGTGTTACGTGAGGTGGGCGCGCCCATACTGCTGGACCCGATCGAGGAAACGCTCGCTGCTTTTCGTGTAGAGCTGGAAGCTAAGTTCGAGCGTGTAAACCAGCGCGTCGAGAACGGCGATAATAAACATCTCAAGGTCACCGGCATCGGGGATAAACGCCGCTGGTCACTCATCTATCCACGGATGAAGAGCCCATCAACAGTCCGTTCTACGGTCAATTGCCTGGCATTGGCATTGCCGACCTGTTGTGGTTCGTCGCCGAAAAGACGGATTTTCTGAGCGCCTTCACTCACGTTCTGGAACGCTACGTCAAGCAAGATGTTGATCCACACCTCATCCTCGCCTGCATCGTCGCCATGGGAACAAATATGGGCCTGCGGAAAATGGCGGAGGTATCTGGCCTCAGCTACTCGTCATTACTGACGAGAGCGCGTAATTTCCTCCGGGCGGAAACCCTGCATGCCGGCAACGACGGGATTTCCAACGCCACCACCACGCTGTCGATGTTCGACCAGTACGATATCGGCGACCTGAAGCATTCAAGCAGTGACGGCCAGCGCATCGAAACGCAGATCCACGCGATCAACGCCAGGCATTCCAGCAAATATTTTGGGTTGAAGAAAGGCGTAAGTGCGTACACCCTAGTAGCCAATCACGTGCCATGCAATGCACGAATCATTGGGACGCACGAGCACGAGTCTCACTTCGTCTTCGACATTCTGCACAACAACACTACCGGCATCCAGCCAGAACGACATTCCACCGATAGCCACGGCACCAATCAGGTGAATTTCTTCATCCTGTTCGTCTTCGACTATCAGTTCGCTCCGCGTTACCGCGACTTGCACAAGAGGATGACCAGCCTGGTCGGGTTTCACCATCCGAGCCACTATGCCGATAACCTGATCAAGCCCGCGCGCAAGATCCTCGATTCGTTAATCGTGAAGGAATGGCCAAACATTCAACGTATCTTGGCCGCCCTCGCGCAAAAGGATGTGACACAAGCAACAATCGTGCGTAAGCTGAGTTCCTATGCCCGGCAAAACCAAACCAAGAAGGCGCTTTGGGAACTGGATCATATTCGACAGACAATCCACATCCTCGATTTCATCGACGATCTCGAACTTCGCCAGAGCGTGCAGAAAGCACTCAATCGTGGTGAAGCTTACCATCGCATGCGGCGCGCGATCTCGTATGTCAACGCCGGCAAGTTCCGAGTGAAAACCGAAGCGGAGCAGCAAATCTGGAACGAGTGCTCGCGGCTGATCGCCAACGCCATCATCTACTACAACACGCTGCTGTTATCTCGGGTGTATGAACACAAACTCGCAGCTAATGACCAGGACGCCATCGAGATTCTCAAAGGCATTTCGCCCGTCGCCTGGCGCAATGTCAATCTGATCGGCAACTTTGACTTCACCACTGGCACTTCGCCTGTCGACATTGAGGCTCTGGCAGAACGGTACGAAAACCCCGATTTCTGGCGTCGTTCTCTGCAGGAAGCCGACGATGACGGTCCGGCATATTACACCCCCGGTAAGGATTCGTGTTGGATTGTTACACTCCAGTGCCGGGAAAGAGTCCGATGGGCATGGCCGTGCCGAGCAGGGCGGACCTATGCAGCCCGCTGTTAAATTCTCAGTTTCCGGTGACGGCGTGTTTCGACCAGGACGAGAATGCTTTTTGTTTCCGGGTGGCGAAAATCTTCGAAATGAGCGATCACCTCCTGACCGTTCGGGGGGGCGTGCGTATTTCGCCCCAACAGTTTTCTCTAACCTAAAATCATGAACCCCGCGCTCGTTCACCTCACTCTGGCGTTGTCATCCTTTGCGCAGGCTGGTGATCCTCAATCCCTTCTCAGCCAAGTCCGCAAACAAATTTCCGTCATTGTCGAGTCTGCCCCTCACTACACTTGCACCGAAACCATCGAACGGTCGTGGTATCACAACCAAAGACCTGAATCTCCTGGCTGCGACGCCGACCGTGCTCCTCAAATCGGGCGGCGCACTCGCGTTGAGACTGATCGCCTCCGACTGGATGTGGCGGTCGGGGCGGATCAGGAAATGTTCTCGTGGCATGGCGAAAAAGCTTTTCAAACCGAAAAGGTCGATTCGCTCGTCAGCGCGGGTCCCATTCATTCCGGCAGCTATTTCGGATTCCTTTCTAGCATCTTTTTAGAAGGCACCGCTCAGATCGACTACGTCGGTGCGCGCACTGAAGAGAACCATGAAGTTGCCGTTTTCCAATACACTTTGCCTAAGTCTGAGAGTAAGTTCGATACCGAAACAGATACTGGCCCCGTGGTTCTGGGCTATCACGGCGAATTCACTGTTGACCCGGTCAACCACTCACTCCAGAAATTTACTGTTATTGCTGAGGAGAGAGAAGTCCCGGAGTCCGCCCACTTCTGCAGTCTTCATCTCGATACCCGTTATGAAATGGTTAATCTTGACGGCAACGGCTTCCGCCTTCCGGCGACGGTAGAGATGACTCTTCTCGACCGCAACCGCGAGATTAAACACACTTCGACCACGTACCGAGCCTGTCGCCAGTTTCTTGCTGAGTCGCAGCTTCGCTTCGACGACTCCCCGGCAAGCCCCGCGCTCGCCACTCCGCATCAACTCAAAGAACTGCCTCCGGGACTGAAGGTTGCGATTCGCATTATGTCGGACACAAATCCCGCCAACTCCTGGGGCGGTGATCCCGTTACGGGCGAGTTGTCAGATAATTTGACCGACGAGCACGGCACGGTTCTCGCGGCGAAGGGGACGCCGGTCAAGGGTCGTCTGCTTCGGATGGAAACTTTTTTCAAGCCACAACGATCCTATGCGGCCACCATCCAATTCGATCAAGTCGCCGACTATCGCCTGCACCTCAAGTCCGTCATCGAAACTAACGCGCAGGGCTCTATTTTCATGCCCCGGCGACTCCAGCTGGACAATCCCCCTATCTCCAGCGACCCCGCCGCGTGCCGATTCCGCCTCAGCGACAAACAAGCCAACCTCAAAGGCGCACTTACCCACTGGGTTACGCGCGAAGTGCCGTGAAAAGAGCGATCATGCGGGCTGACGATCCGCGAAAGTCCGTTCTCAGGGAAATTCCACGCAGCTGCCTTGTTCGTCACGGATTACTCAGAATGATGCCGTATTCGGAAACAATTGCCTCAGTGGCCGTGTAGTGGCGTTATCGGACACTGGCCCCTCCCCGGAATAGATCCGCCTTGAGGGCGATGTGTTTACCGGTCTTGGTTCGCTGATAAACGAACCGCGAGCCGGTTCGAGCTGGTGTGCCAAAAAGGGGCGAATAGCGGTCCCACAAAAACAGTCGGTATTTCGTACGTTACGCTCTCAAAAACTGAGTGGGCAAAAACGACCCTTTATGGCACACTGCTATATGGCCACTCGGCGCACCCGTTCTGCTGATCCCTCGGTTAAGGCGGGGTTGTACGCTCGTGTCTCATCCGATGATGGCCGCCAGACAGTGGAAAACCAAGTGCATCAGTTGCGCGAACTGGCCACCGCGCGGCATTTTTCTATTTTTCGGGAATACCTCGATGAAGAAACTGGAACCAGCGCAAGTCGGCCATCGTTCCTTGCGCTGTTGCGTGACGCCAGACTGCGGCGGTTTCGAGTTTTGCTCATCACTGACCTGGATCGGCTCACACGCGAGGGCGCGGCAGCCGGGTTTGGATACTTAGCTGAACTGGACCGTTATGGTGTCCGCGTCGTGAGTCTTGGACAGAGCTGGCTCGACTACGATCCAGATATTGATGAAGATCCAGAGCTTCGTGAGATGCGAAGCATCCAGACCGCAGTAGCGCTTACATGGGCGTCAATGGAGCGACAGAAGATTTCCCGGCGCACGAAGGCCGGACTCGAACGCGCCCGTGGACAGGGCAAGCGTCTGGGCCGGAAACCGGTGGAGGCAACCGTGGAGCAAGTCTGCCGGCTGGTCGCAAAAGGGCTACCCATGTCTCAAGTGGCGGCCAAACTTCATATCAGCCGCCGCACGGCATATCGGCTTCGCGACCGCATTGCGGCGACTGGTTCATAACAGCATGCCCGGCATCCGCGACACAGCATATCCGCAATTAAAATCCGCGCCTTCTGCCAAAGAACTCGACGAGGTTTATACGCCCAATCTCGTTGAACTAGTTTGGGCAGAAAAACGCACGCGTGAATCGGCGCCACGCGTCGGGCTGCTGGCCCTGCTTAAGACATTTCAGCGGCTCGGCTATTTCGTTCCCTTGTGTGACGTGCCCGGTTCCATACTGGAACACGTAGCCCGATGCGCTGGTTATGACGCAGTTCCTCAGGATCTCCCGCGCTACGATGCCAGCTCGGCACGTCGCCGCCACATGCTTTTGGTGCGCGACTACATTGGGGTGAAGGGCTGGGGCGAAGAGGGTCAACGGACGCTTGAAAAGGTCAGCCGTGACGCCGCAAGCACTTTAGAAGATATCGCGGACATCATCAATGTTGCACTTGAGCAATTAGTTCGGCAGCGGTTTGAACTGCCCGCTTTCACCCTGATCCATCGCGCTGCGCAGCATGCCCGGGCAACCGTAAACCGCGAGTATCAGGCTGCAGTTTGTGACCGGCTTGACGATACGGCTCGAAAGAAACTGGAGGAGCTGCTTTGCCGGGCCGAAGATGACAGCAAGAGCCCCTGGCATCGACTCAAGAGTGAGCCGAAGCAGCCTACGGCGCAACACAACCGAGATTTTCTAGAACACCTGGAATGGTTGAGGGAACAGGCCATTTCTGCAGGCACTTTCCGCGGTATTCCCGACGTAAAGGTCAAGCAGTTTGCGGCCGAGGCTCGTTCCCTCGACGTAGCCTCTATGAACGACTTGGCTGAAGCAAAGCGATTGACGCTCGCTGCCGCTCTTGTGCTCGCACAAACTGGTCGGGCACTCGACGATGTGGCAGACATGTTCGTACGGCTCGTCCAGCGGCTCCACAATCAAGCGTACGGTGCCCTGCAAGAACATCAGGATGAGTACGTGGAACGAACGGACCACCTGGTAGCGACGCTGCACGACGTGACCCTGGCTTACCGGAGTGAGGGCACGGCAGAGCAGCGGTTATCGGCCATTGGCGCTTTCATCGAGCCAGAAGCCGACCGCATTTTAGAGCAGTGCGAGGCTCATCAGGCTACCGCTGGACGAAACTATCTTCCGTTCTTAACACGCTTCTACTCTCATCAGCGAGCAGCGCTGTTCCGATTCTTGGAAAGTGTGGAACTTGTTGCAACCTCAGCCGACAAAAGTATGACGGATGCGATTGCATTCCTGCTTGCCCACAAGAACAGCAGGCAGGAACATTTGTGTATTGTTGATCAGCAAAGCGGGCAGAGTGATACGAAACCAGCGATGGATCTTTCGTTCGTCGCCGAGTCCTGGTGGCCGCTCGTCGCACCGGAGGCGAAGCCCTCCGAAACCCCAATGCATGTGGCCAGGCGCTGGTTCGAATTATGTGTCATCACTCAGGTGATGCAGGAACTGAAGTCGGCGGATCTTTGCATTCCCGGCAGTGACCCCTATAGCGATTTCAGAGAGCAGTTTGTCAGTGAAGAAGAATGTCAGCAGCAACTGCAATCCTATGGCGAACGTGCCGGCATACCCACGGAGCCAAAGGCATTTGTCGGCGATCTTAAAAGAAAGCTGGAGGAGTCGTCGACGAGGGCCGATCAGGGATTTCCAGAGAATGAGTACTTGCGCATCGAGAAGGGAGAGGCGATTCTGAAGCGCCTACGCCGTGCGCCAGATCCAGTTGGCTTGCGGTCGTTCGAACGCAATTTGAAGGACCGGATGACTCCGGTTGGCATTCTCGATATTCTCGCGGATACGGAGGAGTGGCTGCATTGGACGCGGCACTTTGGACCGATCTCCGGGCACGACAGCAAACTCGATAATCCAACTGAGCGTTACATTGTGACCACCTTCTGCTACGGCTTCGATTTCGGCCCGACCCAGACCTCGCGCTCGATCCGCGGATTGGATCGGCGGTAAGTGGCGTTTGTTAATCAGCGGCACGTCACCGAAGACAAGCTCAGCGAGGCAATTACGACGGTCATAAACGGCTACAACGAGTTTCCATTGCCGAAGATCTGGGGTGCCGGAAAACATGCGTCGGCAGACGGGACCAAATGGGATCTCTACGCTCAAAATCTGATATCGGAGTACCATCTCCGTTATGGCGGTTACGGCGGGATTGGTTATTACCTGGTTTCAGACATGTACATCGCTTTGTTCTCGCGCTTCACTACCTGTGGTTCCTGGGAAGGCCACAATATTCTCGATTTCATCGTCGAGAACGAATCAGACGTGCGGCCGGAAACGATCCATGCGGACACGCAGGGACAGAGTGCGGCAATCTTTGGCTTGGCGCATCTGCTCGGTATTCGACTCCAGCCGCGCATCCGCAATTGGAAAGGCCTGAACTTGTTCCGTTCCAATCCTGATATTTCCTACGAGCACATCGATCTCTTGTTCACAAAGCGAGTCGATTGGAATCTGATCGAGACCATGTTGCCAGAGATGCTGCGCGTGGCTGTGTCAATCGGGGCGGGAAAGATCAAGCCGTCCACAGTGCTGAGGCGACTGGCAACATACTCCAGAAAAAACAAATTGTACTTCGCTTTCAGAGAGCTGGGTTATGCTGTGCGAACCATTTTTCTGCTCGAATATCTCTCGGATGTCGACCTGCGCAGGCTGATCCAATCCGCCACGAACAAGAGCGAGCGATTCAATCAATTTGTTCAGTGGGTTGCGTTTGGCGGTGGGGCATTAGCCGCCGAGGGGGTCCGCGACGAGCAGCGCAAATTTATCAAATACAACCATCTGGTGGCTAACTTGTTGATCTACCACAATGTTGTGACCATGACCAAAGCGCTGCAGCGTCTCGCGGTCGATGGCCATACCTTCGACGAAGCTCTTGTTTCCAGTGTCAGCCCGTACCAAACCGAGCATATCAATCGATTCGGACGTTACGGGTTTAAACACGATAGAGTTCCGGAGTCCCTCGATAGCGTTCGAATATTAAGTGTAGCGGCTTGAGATCATAA
>PMSX01000003.1 GCA_003167495.1 Bryobacterales bacterium
CGGCGGGACGGTACCGGACCCTGGATCTGCAGCGCCCGAGCGTCTTGGAGGGGGCTTTCGAGCGAGCCATTACCGCCGTGCGAGAGTATCGTGCCGGAGCGCGAAACCCGGCTGAGGCCCATAAAGCCAACGAATTCCTCTGCGGACTGTATCTCCTGAGCGATCAGCCGAATCTTGCGGCCGGTGCCGTAAGAAAGATGGCTGACCTGCCGGCCTATCCCTCCTTCGCCCACCGGCTGGACTGCGCCGCCTTCTGGGCGTTTCGCTTGGGCGAGGATGACACGCTCGGCGAAGTGCATGAGCGGCTTGCCAAAATCAGAACCGGCTGGGAGAACGGTTTTACCCGAACCGTGGAACGCCACGCCGCGGCTCTTCAATCCTGGCGTGCCGGGGACATGCAGCAAGCCGAGTCGGAGATCCTGGACGCCTCCGACGTCGCTTTGAGCCCTTGGAGACTCTTCGATGCGGCGGAGTTTTACAGCGCCCGCGGGCAGCATGATCGCGCTGAAGACTACTGGCAGCAGTTGGATGAGCAGCGCGGGACTGTTCTGGCCTTGTGGTTCCCGGGTGTGCTCCCGATGGCTTGGCTCGGCCGCGCACGCACCGCTCTGGCGCGGCATGATACAGCCGCCGCCCGCAAGTATTCCCAAAAGATTCTCGACCACTGGGCCGCAAGTGATCCCGGCCTGAAAGTGGTTCGTGCGGCATTTGAAGTACGTAACGCAACTAAATCACTCTGAAAAGGAAGACAACACTATGTACGATTTTTGGTTCACTCTTGGCAGTGCCATTATGAACCCCGCTTTGCTGGACGCGATTAACGCGGTTCCTCCCGTGTTTAATCTGGTAGACCGAACCATCACGGAAACCGTAGGGGGAAAGCAAACCTTCAAGTACGCAAACAAGACCACGGCCGGCCTGCTCGATCAAGAGTCCACCTGTCTCGTCCGCGATGCGATCTGGAATTTCTTGAGTAAGAATCCGGCAGTACCGTCGAAATCCGGGCCGCCTCCGATTTCCATCTATACGGCGGGCAAGTTCTGCCAACTTCTCACCATACCCATGATTAGCTTCGCCGTCAACGTAGGCCTTGCCAATACCGCCTACACGGATTCGCTGAAAGGCGCCTTACCAGGAGCTTTTTCGGAACGGTTTCCTGCTTACTTAGGCGTTTGTCTTGTTGACACAACCTTGCAAGCCAAGCTCGCCGCACCGCCGCCGGACGTGGACGTGGACAACTCGGTGGCGCAGTTCGGCATCGATAAGGGCGGCACGGAGTGGCCGGTCATAACGGGCTTTGCCGCTGACCCGAACTTGGCGAAAGCAACCGGCAGTCTCTTGAATGTCCCGAATGGCCCCTGGTTAAAGACCTGCGACGACCAATTCCTGTTTTGGGAGGCAAACAATGAACGCGCGATCCTTTAGCTCGATTATGCTGCTTGCGCTTGCCGTGATGGTAAGCGGACGGTTGACTGCCCAGATTAAGGTCGAGGCCCGCAGTTTCGTTCCTTCGTCGGCTCCAGCGGGTTCAGGAGCCCCCCAAGCCTTGATCGACTTAGAAAAAGACCTTGGCACGCTTTACGGGCAAATCGTACCCGAACGTTCTTTACTCATTTATGACTGTGGAAAGGGTTCTGCCTGGTGCGGCGATAACGAATACAGTTTTGCTGCGATTTTCACAAAGGCTGCAGCTGTCGCGGGGATCCCCGCCGACAGTGCTGCCAGCGACTGGTACGAAGCAGCCAGTAATGAAGGGACTTTCGAAGCTTCTGTAGCACCATGGTCAGGGACAGCGGTTCCGAAGGACAACCGCTTTCAGATGCTGGCCATCGTCAACCGCATGGATCTTGCAACCTGGAGTCCAACGGACTCGCAATGGACTGGTGCGGAAGTGCGTTTTGTCTATGGGCTGCGGCCCCAAAAAGAAACCTTGCAACCGGGGGACCAGTTCACAGTAATTCTGGAATTCATTCTGGCACCGCGCGATTGGGCCGGATTCCAGCGCCTCGCACAAAAGTGGATGGACCTTTCCAAGACGACATCTCAGGAGTTCCTAACTGGGCTACAGGCAGCACTCACTGAGAGTGGCATCGAGCAAGCTACCGAGGTGCGAATGCGAACAAATCGCTCCATTGCTGCTACAAAGTGGGAAATGTCGCAGTATGAATTTCTACCGCAGAAAGGCTTCGCGCTGGCGACACTGACCGATCAAATCGGTCGAAAGTACATAACCGCTCCGCCAGGAAGCGCATACTATGAGAAGTACATTAACCTGTGGAAGCCCTTCACGCCCTCTTCGACTGTAGAGAGCCTTAGAGTTGGCTCGGCGATGTTCGACCTCCCCAACAAAATCTATACGCAGCAGTCCCTTAGTATGCCAGATGGCGCATGCAACCAGTTCTCTGGCCCGGAGTTCGCCCGTACCCGAAACATTTTGGCATTGCAACAGTGCACTTTGTGCCACACGCAGGAAACAGGCACGAACTTCGCGCACATCCAAAACCGTCTTCCGAATGGAAGCTCTCAGCTTACCAAGTTTCTGGTCGGCAATAAAGCTCACCCCACGATCCGCCCGCTATG
>PMSX01000089.1 GCA_003167495.1 Bryobacterales bacterium
CATTCTGGAAGCCCATGGCGCGTTGCACTTCGGCGCATCGATCGATGAAAGTGCGGAGAGCGTCACCCGGGAGCGAGTGATAGTAGCCGCCGGTATTGACGTATTCAAACTTGCCGGTTTCGTGGAAGCGGCGTTCGGCATCGACGCCTTTGAAGATGAAGCCTTCGATTTCGTTGGCGGCGTTCATGGTAAGGCCGTGTTTCTGGAACTGAGCGGCGGAGAAGGCCTTGAGCACGGCGCGCATGTCACCGAGGTAGGGGCTGCCGTCTTTGTCGATCACTTCGCCGAAAACCATGACTTTGCCGTCGCCGAAGACATCGGCAGGGGCCCAATAGAAAGCGTGCCAGTCGATGCCGAGACGCAAATCGCTCTCTTTTTGGGCGGTGAAGCCGCGGATGGATGACCCGTCGAACGTCAAGTTATCCCAGCTCTTGACTAGGAACTTCTTGTCGTAATCGAGCATGTGCAGACGGCCTTCGAGATCGCTGAACAAAACTGTGACAGCCTTGATGCGTTTCTCACCGGTGAGGTATTTCAAGCGCTCTTCGCGGACCTGATCGAGGGACGCACGCCGCAAGCGTTCGTCCTTGGCTTTCAGATTCAGATCTTCCAATTCGCCGTAGGAAAGGCTTAGAAAATCCTGCAGTTCGTTACTCATTTACCCCTCCGATGCTTTGTTTACAAATCCGGGCCGCAGCAGCGTTCGGCAATTCATTATTATAGGGCCGATGCTGAATGGTGTAGCAGACTTTGGGATAAGCCTCCCGAGCTGCGAATCAGAATTTTTTGTTTGACCCGCTGCAACCGCTTCCCGGCAGACCTTGTCCTAAGGATGAAGTGAGGGAGAAATGAGCTACACAATCGGCGATGGAATGGTTACGCTCGCTTTGGCGGGGGGCATTGTTGGTTATCGGTACGTGACGCAGCGCGGCCGCCAGAAGAGGATGGAGATCATTCATCAGGAGCGGATGGCGGCGATGGAAAAGGGAATACCGTTGCCGGAGTTTCCGTTGGAGCCGGCGCGGGAACATCGTCCGCCCGATCCGAACGTCCTCCCTATTATGGGAACGGTTTTTTTCAGTCTTTCGGTTGGAGCTATGATCATGCTCTATTTGAATCTTCCCGCCCCGTCTCGTGGTGATTGGGTATTTCCTCTGCCGCTCGCTTTTTTGGGCGTGGGGCTGATTGCCTTCCATTTCCTGAAGGGCGAGCCTCGGCGCTAATGCTGGTGGAGAGCGACTCCCAACTCGTGGCCCTTGTGCAAAGCGGCGACCAGCAAGCTTTCGCCGAATTGGTTCGGCGGCATAGTGCTCTCGTGTTTCGCCTCGCGGTTTCGATTTTAGGACGGGAGTTCATTCCGGAGGCGGAGGACGTGACACAAGAGGTATTTCTGAAGGTTCACCACGCGATCAAGTCGTTTCGGGGCGAGGCCGAATTTAGTTCCTGGCTCTACCGGATCACTTTCAACCAGGCGGTGAACCTGAAAGCGCGGGTTCGCTTTCGAAGCCCGCACGCTGACGAGACGGTTCTTTATTGCGCAATGACTCCGGGGCCGGGACCGGACCGGCAGGCGGAAACGGGGCAGCGCGATCAAGCCCTTGCCGAGTGCATTCGAACGCTCCCCGAGGTATACCAGTCGGCTTTGCGACTGTACTACTGGCTCGACACAGGAGTTGGCGAAATGGCGGTCTTGCTTGGCGTTCCTGAGAATACTGCCAAATCGTATTTGCATCGCGCGCGCCAACTTCTCCATGGCATGTTGAAAGAGAGGGGATATTCTTGTGAGTGAGATGGAACCTCGCGAAGGCGAGATCGATAGTTTGCTACGGCGTTCGATGGCCGCGCCTGTCCCGAGCCTGCCGCCGGATTTCGACCAGCGCGTGATGCGTGAGGTGGGCCGCAGTTCGCAGCCGCTCGACCGATACCGCCGAATTCTGCTCACTGGCTACGGGATAACGTCGGTCGTAGTGTCCGCATTGGTCATGCGTGGCCATGGGCTCGACTGGGGGGCGATAGCGGTGACGATCATTGGGCCACTCGCTTTGGCTTTGGCCGCGGGCTGGGCGCGGCGTGCAACCTACACAACGATGGGACACGGTGCCAAGTAGACCGAGCGAACAAGAATTCCGACAAGGCGAAGAGGGGCAGGTCAAAACGTCCAATGCCGCTTTGCAAGTGGGCTAGCGTTTCTTAACTATCGACGAACGGGTATCGAGAGCCCCGAATTGTCCGTTTTTCGGTTGAATAGTGGCCTGAGTCCGTTACTTAACCGGAGTTTAAGGTTGGGTGTGGCTACTACCCCTACAAGCGCTCTGGCTTACTCCGACAGGGGTCGTGGATGTTTCAAGAATAGCCGGCTGATTTGTGCAACGGCACCGTCCGGTACGGTATCGTATAAGTGGAAGGGTTCCACGTATGAACAACACCAAAAATAAACACGATAAGCAAGACCAGATAAATCAGCAACAAAATCAACAACAGAAGACCAGACAAGAGCAGGGGCCGAAGAAGCAGGTGCGGCAGCCTATGCTCCACGAGGACCTGAAGCATCAAAACCATGAGCATCAGGACCACGAGCATGAGCACCCTGAGACGCGGATGTTCCGTTAAGTTTCATCCGCGTTCGACTTAATTCTGTTATCTCTTTTTTGTGAAAGCCCCCTCCTCGAAACAATCCTGGAGGGGGCTTTTGCACGAAACGGTTGCGGCAGTTGGTTGTCGGCTATTCTGTGCGCTTATTCGTATCGCAAGGCCACAATGGGATCGGTTCGGGCAGCTCGGCGGGCAGGGACGAGGCAAGCGATCAAAGCAACACAGGCTAGCAGGATAGTTGCAACAATATAGGTGGCTGGATCGGATGGTTTGATGGCAAAAAGCGAGCTTGACAAGTAGCGTGAAAGTCCAAAGGCGCCAGCGATTCCTCCGAAAATGCCCACTGAAATAAAAATGGATGCTTGCCTGAGTACGAGACCAAGAATGTCTTTCCGCTGCGCACCAAGCGCAACGCGAATGCCGATCTCGGCTGTCCGCTGCGCGACCGAGTAGGAAATCACTCCGTAGATTCCGACTAGGGCCAAAACGAGCGCAATTCCGGCAAACAAGATAATGAGCAGCGCCTGAAAGCGGCGGTGAGAAACGGAGGCTGAGATAATTTCGTCAAGAGTCTTGGCGTTCATCAGCAAGGGCAGGTCTTTGTCAATTGCCCAAACGTTTTGTTGGATCGCTGAAAGAAGCTTGCGAGGATCTCCCTGAGCGCGAATGGCAAAGTCTGCAAGGTGAACGGGATAGAGGTCGGTCTGCGCGGCGGCAAAATAGACTTCTGGGACCACGTCCGAAGTCTTCCCGTCGCGGCGGATGTCACTGACGATTCCGACAATCGAAATCCAAGGCGATTGAGGACCACGGCGAATGCGATGCTGAAGCGGATCCTGGCCGGCCAGGAATTTTCTAACGAATGAGCGGTTGACGAGGGCGACAGGAAGGGTGCCTTTACGGTCGGCTGGCGTCAGACTTCGCCCTTTGAGCAAAGAAATGCCGAGAGTGGTGAAGTAGCCGGGATTGACTGCTTGAAGATCAACATCGAACTGGGCCAAACCGCCCGAGGGCGAGTTTACGGCATCAATTTGCAGCCCGCCGCCCCATCCACCACGCAGCGGAAGGTGGTTGGCGAAGCCCACGCCCACGACGCTTGGGATGGCGCCAACTCTGGTTTCAAGCTGTTCGAAGAACGCGAGCCTCTCATCGGCAGTTGCGTACCTTATCGATGGCAGGTTAATAACTGCTGCCAGGACGTGCTCCGTTTCAAAGCCGAGATCAACCGCATTCAGCAGTACAAAACTCTTGAGCAACAAACCGCTCCCGACAAGGAGGATGAGAGACAGCGCGATTTCGCTGGTTGTGAGCGCACCCCTCCAGCGCATTACAGCTGTACCGGCGAAGGCTCGTTCTGATGTTTTCAGTGATTCGCCCGGCCGGGTTTTGGAAACGTGCCATGCGGGAAAGAGACCGAACAAAACTCCGCTCACAGCCGATAGCAGGCTCATCACAGTGAACACCCGCCAATCGAAATGGACAGCGTGAAGCCTGGGTATGTCGGCGGGCGCGAGCTTAATTAGCAAACGCTCAAGTCCGACGCCGAGCACGAGCCCGGAGAAACACCCTGCGGAAGCCAGGACGAGACTGAAAACCACTAATCCAGTGATAATGCGCAGACGGCTGGCGCCCAAGGCGACGCGCACCGCAATCTCGCGTTGACGGGTTATGGCGCGGGCCAGCAGAAGATTGGCTATATTGACACACGCCACGAGCCACACCACCGCGACGGCGGCAAGCAAGACAAGCAGAGACGTACGGACGTCGCGAGTAACGTGATCGCGCAGCATGCCGATTTGCGCGCGAGTCTCGCGACTTCCTGGATACGTTTTGGCCAGCCATTCCGATATTCGGTCGAGGTTGGCCTGCGCCCGGGGCAAACTGATGTCCGGTTTCAGCCGGGCTACCACTTGGATTTCATGGTCACCATGACTCGCCAGCAGATCGGCGGGATATGCAGCCGGTAGGTACAACACGATGGGATCGGCAAGGCCGAATTGGTTCGGCAGCTTGAAGCCGGGTGGCAGTACGCCAATGATTCGGTACGGCTCGCCGTCGAGCTTCACCTTTTGGCCAAGGATATTGGGATCGGAACCAAACTGCTTCTGCCAAAACTCATGGCTCACGATGACCTCGTGGTCATTTCCGGGGCGGTCTTCGGCGGCCAGAAACGCGCGGCCCCGCTCTGGACGAACGCCAAGCACAGACAGCAGATTCCAGGTCGCTTGTTCGGCCCAGAGGCGTTGGGGAGGACCGGATTCGGTCAGATTCCTGCTCACAAGAGCGTACCCAGCCATATCTGTGAAGACACGATTCTGCCGCTGGTAATCTGGCAGATTCGCAGGCGCGACGCTGCGGCGCTCGTTGCGATTTTGGCCGAACGTTTCCCAGAGCGCGACCAGCCGGTCCGCGTCTACATAAGGCAGCGAGCGAAGCACAATAGCATTGACAGCGCTGAAGACGGCGGTGTTTACACCTATGCCGAGAGCGAGCGTCAGGATCCCCAGCGCGGCGAAAGTCGGGGAGTTCCGCAGAGTGCGGACACTATAACGAAGATCCTGGCCAAGGATTCCGACGACCGATAGGGTTCGCTGCTCGCGGTAGATTTCCTTGATCTGCGTTGCGCCTCCGAATTCACGCCGGGCGGCATACTGAGCATCCTTGGCGTTCATCCCGCCGCGGATGTACTCTCGCTCGAGCAGTTCGAGATGAGATCGAATCTCTTCATCGAGATCCGCATCCAGTTCGCGAGAACGGAAAAGCGCACCAATGCGGCTCAACAGGACACGCAGAAATTTCATGACTCACCCTCCAGCAGCCGGCGGATGGTTCCCGCGATGCGGTTCCAGCTGGCGGCCTCAGCGGCGAGCTGTTTAAGACCGAGTTTAGTGATGGAGTAGTACTTCGCGCGGCGATTGTTGTCGGAGGTTCCCCACTCGGCCACGATCCAACGTTTCTGCTGTAGGCGTAGTAGAGCTGGATAAATAGTGCCCTGGTTCAAACGCAGCGCATCCTCACTTACTTGTTCAATGCGCCGGGCAATGCCATATCCGTGGAGCGAACCCATACTCGCCAGCGTTTGCAGAACCATCAAATCCAAGCTGCCTTGCAAAATTGGCGAGCGATCCTCAGCGCGGTTCATGTTGAGCCTCTACATGAATACTAACGCATAGACCTGTTGAATGTCAACAGAGCGGGCGATTTTCGTGGGCTTGGGCGACACGCCATGAGCGGCGACTGAGAAAATGCAACTGAAGGTGGCGGTATTAAAGCGGATCCATTAGTGGTGGATAGACTTTTCGTTTATGGCACTCTGCGGCCCGGTTGGAAGAATGAATACGCGGAGCGGCTGGTGAAGACCGCGCGGCATATGGGCGTTGGCGCCATTCGGGGGCGACTGTACCGGGTAGCGCACTACCCTGCCCTAGCGGCGCCTCGATGCGAAGAAGACTGGGTGAAAGGCGACGTGTTCGAAGGGGTCACAGCCGAATTGTTGCGACGGTTGGATGAGTATGAGGGCGGCGAATACGAACGCGGGGTAGGCGAAGTGAGCATGGAGGATGGACGGACTCTGACGGCTTATTTCTATTGCTACGTTTTGCCCACGGGCCATTTGGAGTGGATTCCATCAGGTGACTGGAACCGTTTGCCATCTTCGGAAGGGCGAGGGTAAGCGAGTCGGTGCTTTTTGCGGCTCAGCGCGGTTACTAAGGATCTTCGATGAGAGCTCTGAATGATGTTCGTTATGCGCTTCGCGTGCTTCGGAAGTCTCCCGCGTTCACGGTGGTGGTCTTACTCACGCTGATGCTGGGGATTGGGGCAAACGTCGTCGTCTTCGGAGTGTTGAATGCGGTCCTGCTGCAACCGCTGGACGTGAGCGACCCACAGAGCCTGTATCAGATGCGCCACAAGCCTTGGATGAGCTTTAGGCTACTAACGACGTCGTACCCCGCATTTGAGGATTTTCGGCAGCGCAACACCACATTCAGCGGAATGGCCGCGATTAACGGATATTCTCGTGCAGCACTGAGGTGGGGGAACGCGGTGATCAATGTCTCGGGCGATGCAGTCACCGGGAATTATTTCGATTTATTGGGAGTGCAGCCGGAGGCAGGACGGTTCTTCCACGCGGCGGACGAGCATGGGCCGGATTCAGCGCCGTATGTTGTATTGAGCGACAGTCTGTGGCGAAGCGCGTTTCAAGCTGGTCGGGGCGTGGTTGGGACGACGGTGGAGTTCGACAAGCATCCGTTTACGGTGGTTGGCGTGGCGCCGGCGCAGTTTCACGGCTTGGAGCGGTTTGTATGGCCGGACTACTGGAAGCCCATCGTGAGCGAGGGAGCGGATTTCCTGCAAAGCCGGACGTCCACAGTGGTGACGGTGATTGGCCGGCTTAAGCCAGGCGTGACGCCGCAGCAGGCGACGGGAAATCTGAATGCGATTGCGGCCGAGCTTGCGAAGGAGTATCCGGAGACTGACGATGGACAACCGCTGCGGCTGATCCATCCAGGGCTCTACGGGGACGAGGGTGAAGTGATTCGGGGATTTCTTTTGAGCGTGAATGTGCTGGCGTTGCTGGTGCTGGCGGCTGCATGCGCGAACCTGGCAAGTCTGTTTGCGGCGCGCGCAGCGGATCGCGGCCGGGAACTGGCGCTCCGTGTGGCTCTTGGATCGAGCCGGCGGCAATTGGTAAGGCAACTGCTGACCGAGGCAGTGTTGGTATCGCTGATGGGCGGATCGGCGGGGCTGGTGGGCGCGGACGTGCTGCTGGGTGTGCTGAACCGGTGGCCACGGGCGGCGGAAGTGCACTTGGCTGCAAGCGTGGATGCGCGTGTGTATCTGGCAGGTCTGGCATTGACACTGGGAAGCGCGCTGCTATTTGGGATGGTTCCGGCGCGGCAGGCGTGGCTGAGCAGTCCGTTGCAGATGATGAAGAGCGGACCGGCGGATGGGATGCACTTGCGCCGGTTTGCTTTGCGTGATCTGTTGTTGGGCGCACAAATTGCCATCTGCACGCTGTTGGTAACGGCCTCACTGGTGGCGGTGCGTGGTATGGAGCGCGCGCTGCACGCACCGCTGGGAATTCAGCCGCAGGGCGCGATGCGGGCCGATGTGGACCTAAGCCAAGTGGAACAGGCAGGCGTTGTGGCGGTGGAGCAAGAAATGATTGCGGCGGTGCGGAGCATTCCCGGTGTGACGGCAGCGGGTACAGTGAACCGCACGCCGATGACCGGCGGGATACACGCGGTTCCGATTTTCCGGCCGAGGACGACGGAGTTCAAGCTGAACAATTCTGTGCTGGCGTCGTACGTGTATCAAATGTCGCCGGGATATCTAGAAGCTGCCGGCACTCGCCTTCTGGACGGGCGGGATGTCTCATGGCATGACACCGCAAAGACGCCGCACGTGGCGATTGTGAACGAAGCCTTCGGTCGTAAAATGTGGGGCGGCGAAACGCCGGTGATCGGACAGCACTTTCTTATAACGGGTAACCTGACGGAAGTGGTGGGCGTGGCGGAAGACGGCAAATACCACGACCTGCAAGAGTCGCCGCACCCTGCGGTGTATCTGCCGTTTGCGCAAAGCGCGCAGAATGAAACGGTTTTCGTGGTGCGGTCGCGGCGAGCGCCGGGCGAGATGGCGCGGGCGCTCGAACGCACGTTGCGCGGCATGGAGCCGAATGTGCCGATCACGGTGCAGAGCTGGCCCGACGAGTTGGAAGATGTGTTGTTGCCGGCACGGGCGGCGACAGTGGCACTGGGCGTCATGGGCCTGCTGGCGGCGATGCTGGCGGTAACGGGCATCTTCGGAATGGCTGCGTACAGCGTGAGCCGACGGATGAAGGAACTGGGCATCCGAGTGGCACTGGGCGCGAGCAAGACGCAAGTGATGAGCACGGCGGTGGGGCGGCCCATGGTGTTGCTGGGGGTGGGATCGGTGCTCGGTCTGCTAGCGGGCATCTTTGCAAGCCGCCTGCTGGGGCAGATTGTGTATCAAGCGAATCCCATTGATCCGGCGGTGGTGGGCGGCGCGGTGCTAACGATGGCACTGCTGGGCGTTGCAGCGTCGTCCATTCCAGCAAGACGGGCACTTGCCGTGGATCCATCCAAACTCATGCGGGAAGAGTGAGAATTTAAGGCTTCGGGACGCTATTGATCGTCTTCAGAATGCGTGAAACGATCTGGTAGGGGTCGCCTTCGGAGTTCGGGCGGCGATCTTCCAGGTAGCCTTTGTAGCCGTTCTTGATGAAGTGCACAGGCATGCGGATGGAAGCGCCACGATCAGAGAGACCATAGCTGAACTTGTCGATGGCTTGCGTTTCGTGATGACCTGTCAAACGCAAATGGTTGTCCGGGCCATACACAGCGATGTGCTCGGCTACATTCTCAGAGAAGGCCTTCATGAGGGCTTCAAAGTATGGCTTGCCACCGACTTCGCGGATGTATTTCGTCGAGAAGTTGCAGTGCATGCCCGATCCATTCCAGTCACCCTTAATCGGCTTACAGTGCAATTGAACATCGACTTCGTATTTCTCGCAGAGACGCATCATCAAATAGCGAGCGGTCCAGGTGTCATCGGCGGCTTTGGCGGAGCCTTTGGCGAAGATCTGGAATTCCCACTGACCTTTAGCGACTTCCGCATTGATGCCTTCATGATTGATACCGGCGGCAAGACAGAGATCTAAGTGTTCTTCGACGATGCGACGAGCCACGCTGCCCATGTTTTTGTAGCCAACGCCGCAGTAGTATGGACCTTGCGGAGTAGTTGGATGGCCATCTTTCGGGAAACCGAGGGGACGCCCGTCGTGATAGAGAAAATATTCCTGCTCAAAACCGACCCAAAAGTCAGGGTCGTTCTCGATCGTAGCGCGTGCGTTAGTGGAATGCGGAGTGCCATCGGGGTGCATCACTTCGCTAAGAACTATAAAAGCGTCCTTACGGCTTGCATCAGGATACAGAGCGACGGGTTTTAGGATGCAGTCAGAACTCTTGCCCTCGGCCTGCATGGTGGAGCTGCCGTCAAAGCCCCAATTGGGTAGATCGGCAAGGGTGGGCGCATGCTCAAAGGCCTTGATTAGAGTTTTGCCACGCAGATCAGGAACAGGATGTTTGCCGTCGAGCCAGATGTATTCGAGTTTGTATTTTGTCATAGGATTCGGAGGATCATTGTGTTTCATGCGGCGAGGTGAAGCATCTCAGCTCGTCCGGTTTACGTAACCTTTCATTGTGTACGACTGGGCCGACACAACCAAGTGCCGGGCGATAGATTCTATTTATGGGGCTGATACGGTGACGGGGGTCACGCAGCGGGCCATTCGGCGCAACGCCAATTACGGGCTTTATGTTACCACCGTGGGCGTGGCGGAAGAGGAAAATTTTGATAAACTATAAGCGCCTTTGATTCGCATCCGTTTATGATCGTCGTTTGCTTCCGGCCGCTTCTTTTCCATCTGTTCCAGTTGGTTTCAGCGCAGTCCGTCAAAGACAATTCAGGAAAAAAGGAATTACACTGTGACCAACATTTTTGTAGGCAATCTCAGTTATAAAACGACTCAAGACGAGCTGCAAACCGCTTTCGCACAGTATGGCGGGGTTGAGCGCGTCAACATAGTGACGGACCGGGATACGGGGCAATCGCGCGGCTTTGCGTTTGTGGAAATGCGCGATGCCGGCGAAGCGCAGGCGGCGATTACGCATTTGAACGGGACGGAATTGAACGGCCGGGTGTTGAATGTGAACGAAGCGCGTCCGAAGCCGGCGGGTGAAGGCGGGGGCGGATTTGGCGGACGCCGCGAAGGCCGAGGGGCTGGCGGCGGTGGCCGAGGCGGACGCAGCGGCGGCGCTGGTGGTGGCCAGCGCTGGTAAGGAGCCTTTCTCACCTACTTGGATTGTGGTTAGGGAATTGGGTAGTCACAGGTGCCAATATGCTCGGAAGCGGGATCTGAGACGAGGAACCGGACACTGTGGGTTTTCTTTGGAAGGACCTTATCGAAACTTGCCGTTGTGACACGATTGGTCCAGGTCTTCTTCCAATCGATTTGCCAAGACCAGCTTGTGAGGATCGCACCGGAATTGGACAAGCCGGCAACTCGAATGATCTCGCGGGACTGCTGCTCCGCCTCCATGATAATCGGCGTGGGTTTTACGGTGAGCGTTCCGGTGGCTCGGCCAGTAGAGGCATTGTAAGTCAAAGGGCAAGTCAAGGCGAACGCCGCGTAAGCGAGGGGACTGGAAAGGGCGGCGGTCCACTTGACCTCGCGCATTTCAGGAGTTGGAGCTGGCGCATCGGCGTCGGCGTAGTAGCCCAAGCGCGTGCGAGCAGTGGCTCCCTCGATATTTGTGTGGATCTCGATTTTGCGATACTCCCCTTTGAAGTCGGTGTTGGATGGCGAATAAGAGAGCGAGTAGTTGGCGGCTCCGTCGGCGACGGCTTGACTTAATGCGACCTCGACATCGTTGCGGCCATAGAAGGCGTGGCCTCCCATCATGCCTGTCAATACGGTTAGCAACTGATTCGCTTCATAGGCAGTGCCTAGTAAAGCGAGGTCATCGTTGTTGTGGGTTCCGGTCAGGTGGTTAGAGGCGCTCATTTTGTCTCCGGACGGTGTGGCGACCACTGTGGCGGCCAACGGCTTGACGCCGCCGGGGTCAATTGTGTAGAGCCGGATGCGAGCACTCATCAGAAGATTGGCTAAGCGGCGGAGGCCGTTCTGCGTTCCGTCGGCACTTTTCGTATCCTTGAGCGCACCGGCGAAGCCTCCGGTCACCCAGATTACATTGAGATTGTAGGAAGATCCTAGGGACGCATGCGCGATATCGATCAGGCTGTTGATGGATCGCTGCGCGTGCTCCTGCACTTTGCCTTGTTCGCCTTCGCCTTCCACCGGATTTAGCATGGCCGGGCGAAACTGCATCAGTTTCTCTTTCAGAAGCTCGTGGTCTTGCGTATAGTCTTGGAGCACCGAAAGTCCGCGAAGATTGAGCGTCATCAGGGAAATGGGCGTTTGTTGCAAGTGGTTTTGGGCGAGAAACAGCATGATTCTGTCGCGGGCGTACGACAAATCGGCATATGCAATGTTCAGTTCGTCCAGGAGAATGATAGTGCGCGGGCTGTTAGGCAGTATTGACGAAGCGCTGGGTACGGGTGGTTCGAACGAAGAAATTTTCTGAGGGACGCCGTTTTCCGAGACGGTGAAGTCGTCGCGGGTGAGAGTGCGAATTGGATTGCCTGCCTTGTCCGTGACCACGACGTCGAGAAGCACTACACGAGTGTTGGTATGGACAAGCGGGGTTGAGTCTTGGGAAAAAGAAAAGGCGCTCGCGCGACTTAGGAGGAGGACTAAAGTCATCAGCAGGGCAACCTTCTTCATATGTCCGCGTTTCCCTATCTTAGCGAAAACAGTGGGGCGTCCGGCGGCGAATGTTATGAGCAAAAAACGTGGCCGAGGTCGAGCGTTGTACGCAGACTTTTGCAAGGTTGGTACCTAGCAATTCAGTCCATGCTAGAGCGCGGCGGGTAAGTCTATTGCTTCGCTTTTGATTTCGCGCGCAGTTGTTCCAGCCTCGCGGTCACTGTTGCATCATCGGGATTCAGGCTGTGAGCCGTTTCGAGAACCGGCAACGCGGCCGCATCGTTCCCCACCGCATGGAACGTGGAGGCGAGCAGACTGAGTGTATTGAAATCTCGCGGGCTCAAGCGGGACGCCTTCTGCAGCGGCGGCAGCGCCTCCTGGTAGCGCTTTAGAAAGAACAGGCTGAGGCCCAGACCGTGCCACGCCGCGAACGACTCGGGGTCAAGTTTGGCGGCCTGCCGCAGCGGCTCTATCGCATCGGAGTATGCGCCATTTTGGAAATACAATTCGCCCAACAAGGTCAGACGGTGCGGGTCGCGCGGGTCGGCAACGTGCTGGCAGACCAGGCGGCGCGCTTGGGCGATGGGCTGAGTACGCAACGCATCCTTGCATTCTCGGCCATACTCTTGCGCGACCCGCTGTCTTTCGGTCCAATCCTGGTAGAGTTTGTACTCGCGATTGGCGTCGTTCGTGCGTCCGGCTGTGGAGTATAGGCGCGCGAGCCGGTAATGCACGTCGGGATCGCGGGGATTTTTTCTGGCGGCCCGCTCCAGACACTCCAGCGCTCGCGCCGGCTGGCCAGCCGACATGTAGGCCATTCCGAGATAGAGAGAAACGTTCGAGAGGGCGGGATCGGATTCCAGAGGCGCAAGCTTTTTGATAGCTGCGGCGAAATCGTTGGACCGCAGATCGAGACGTCCCAGGTAGTAATTCACGCCAGGCCGGTCGTCATTCGCCACGGTGAGTGCAATATTCGTCGCGGCCGCATTCCTCCGCCGCCGCTATGTCCGCTCGTGTCAGACGATGGGCGCCAATAGTACGAACCGTACTTTATAAATATTGCCTAAAGTTCGCGAAACCGCTAGACTTCAAGTTCCAAAGGAAATAATTATCATGAAACTTCTTTCGGCAGCTTTTTTGGCCACTCTTGCGTTCGCGAGCTTTGCTAACGCAACAATCACTCCCGTGCTTGACTCCGGTAACCCGGTCGGGTTCGGCCCCTTTCTGTACACCTATAGCATAGACGTTGATGCGTTCGAACAGCTGAACGGCGCGTTGAGCGCGCCTGGCGGAACATACTTTACAATTTACGATTTCGCCGGCTATGTGGCAGGAAGCGTTGCAGCGACAGCTTCCAATTGGACCGCAACGGCTGAGCTCGTCGGAGAAACGCCTAGCTTGACGAATCCCCCCGATAGCCCAACCCTATATAATTTGGTTTTTACCTATACGGGCCCGGTTGAAACTGGCCCACTTGAGATTAACGGATTTAGTGCTGCATCCACTTACGGAACATTGAACACAAACGGGTTTTTCTCATATCAGGCTCAGAAAACCTCAAACACGACCAGTCCCGATCAGGGTCTTGGACCCATCGACATTCCGAACGCAGTTCAAACGACGCCAGAGCCGGCCTCACTGGCGCTCATGGGCAGTGGACTCGTAGCGCTTGCCGTTCTCGGCCGCCGCAAGTTCGCTCGCTAGGAAGTCGCCCTAAACCACGACCCCTTCTTCTGTTAGGCGCTTTTATAGCGTGAAACTTTGGAAGAAACGCTCGGCATCATGTCGAGCGTTTTTTCTTGTTTCACAAAGCACCCTTAACCGGCCAATCTCTGCCGAAACCGCTAGGAGCGATTGAGCGCTCTAGCTTCGGAAACGATTTTGGTGAGGCGGTTGGCAAGCCGATCCAGCAGACGACGATTTGGGCCGGCGGGGAGAGTGCGGCGGAACATTTCCAGTACGTGCT
>PMSX01000325.1 GCA_003167495.1 Bryobacterales bacterium
ATCGCCAAAGAAGTGGAAGAAAGCCCGGAGTTGGTTAAAACTGCTCCCCACAACACGCGCACTCCGCGTGTCGATGAAGTCACGGCCGCCCGCAAGCCAATAGTTCGGTGGAGGCGTTGAATGCCTCGTTTATCGTAGGATTTCGTAGAATTCTGGCTCCATTTGGGGCCCAGATTTTCGGCTCAGAAGGTCCAAAAATGGCCAAAACCGGCATACCAACCGCCGCCGCAAGATGGGTAATTCCGGAATCATTTCCGATATAAAGCCGCGCTCCGGCCAGCCATTCCGCCAGTTCCAGCAGGTTCTCAAACCGATCTTGCGCCCACTCAACGGNNCAATGGAAGCCGTTCCGCCAATTCGCGAAAGGACTCGTAAGGCCAATTTTTCCGCTCACTTCCAGAGAACGGATGAATCACGATTGTTTCACGTGGCACACTCTCGACCGTAATCCTCGGCCGCAAACCTAGCGGTGCTCCTACTTGCTGCAGGTAGAAATCACTCGCCTGAATATCGCTGGGTAACGCCGGATAGAACACGCAGCGGANNGGATTGATTTCTAAGAGCGCTTCCTTGTTCGATCCGTACCAGGAAACCACGCTGTCAAACTCTTGAAAACGTTCGGCAAATCCGTCGGTCAACATATCAATCCGGCTAGCGGCAATTGAGATAACCTTGTCCGCAAACTGAATCAGCGGTACCACCGCGCTCGGCACCCAAACCTCGGTGTAGTCCGCTTTCAGGTACTCCAGCGCAGGCAGCGACACGATGACGTCGCCAATCGCGCCTGGCCGGATCAGCAATCGTTTCATGCAACTTACCAGCCGTAAAGTTGCCGTGCGTTTTCCCGCAAAACCATGTGCACCAAGCGTTTGCCGCGCTCAGTATTGATTTCGCCATCCTCAATCATGGCCGTCACCGCCAACCCAAGCGCTTGCCGGCCCATCTTCGAAGCCGCCCAAGCCGTTTCTTCCCACCCGACGTTGTCTGAAAACGGCGACGCATCCGACCCATAAAGCACTTTTTCCGGCGCCATTTCCAGAAAAAAACGCAAATTCCTGGCTGCCGGGTGTGGGTAGGTTAAGTAGTAAAAAGCCGAATAATCCAGGTAAACATTGGGTTTTAGGATCAAAGTTGCTGCCTCGCGAGTGAACGGCCAAGCCGCGTGCAGCATCACAAACCTGGTTTTGCGCAGTGTCGGGTCATTAAACAATGGCTCAAGCGCCAGCGGATTCGCATTCGCCGCGCGGAAATAACTGCCTACGCCTATCGACGTATGTATGTGAACCGCCAGCCCTAAACGCCCAGCCTCATGCGCAATATAGCGGAACAGGTAGTCCTGCAAAACTTTGTACTCTTCCGCTGACGGTTCGGCCGACTGCACGTAAATCGTATAGATCCGTTCGACATCTTCCTTTTTCGGATCGCCAACGTTCAGATCCCGCAAATACGCCAGCTCGAATTTCAACGCCACCGCGCCGTCGGATTTAAACTTCTCAAGGGTATGCGTTACAAAAATAAGATAATCGTCGAGTCCCAACGGCGGCGATTTTAACTGTGCGGCGGCGAGGTATCCTGCCAGCAAGTTCTCTTCGTTCTTCATGAACGCAGCATGCTCGGGATCTTTTTGTTTGATCGCGCTATTGTTCAGCGGGAATAGAAACATGTCCACAAAGGGAACCCACTTGAAGCGGTCGTTCGAAAGCCCGCGACCCATGGCCACGCGGTTAGCCAACATGATTTCCGTATTGGTGTGATTCAAAATCCACACAGGATAAGAATCGCCCCGCTGTTTCGCTGCAGCGGCTTTAGCTTCGGAACCGAAAAGCTCGCGGCGCGCTCGCGCAAACATTGGATTATCCGGTGAGGCCGGCACGGGCATAGCGGGTTGTTGCACAGCATCGGCGGGCAGTGCATCGAATTCCCGATCTTGCTCGCCGCCTGCTACCACCCGCATCGGATGCGCGTGGTTGTCGATCGCCTTTGTGTGTTCCAGTTCCGCCGCAATTTCACTCGCAATGTGCGAATCGGGATCTTCGGACCGCGAACACGCCGCCAAAACGACGAGGCACACTACCACCACAAAGGCAAGACGTATCATCGCGTCGGCTATTCGATGACAACTGAGAAATGAACATCAAGGGTAGAGGGTCGGAAACACATCTGGCTATTGCAAGCTTGGTATTTAAGCTTGCCCATCACGGTCGCGGCACCTTTGGGCGCGTCTTTGGCTACCTGGAATTCAGTCTCAATTGGAACAGTTCCGGTGTAAACCACCATCTGCTGGCCGTTGAGTTCCATCTCTTCCGGCTTCGGATAGGAAATCGACTTCACTTCCAGCGGCCCGGCGTTCCAGGTCAGCTTCAGCGGGATCAAGAACTCGTCTCTTGGTTTGTCGCTGTTGACGTGGAAGCCAGGCAGAACCACTGCCTTCAAAATCTGCTTCGCCGGCTCACCCCGCTTCACCGTAAGCGGGTCGCTGGGTGCAATGGAAATCTTATTTTGCTGGGCAGGCAGCCCCTGCGCTAGTGCTAGCAGACTCAACAGGCAAAGAAGTGACCGGCTGATCGCCCAAAAGACATTGAATTTCGTTGGCATATTCATTTTTGCTGATAAGACCTATATGAGGTGGAAAAGCCACTTTGCCTTCCCTGTCGATGACAAAGCTGGTTGGCAGGGAATCGAGCCCGCCGTAAAGTTGCGCAACACTGTCGTTGCCAAGCAGAACGCGGTAATTGATCTTGCGCTCCGCCACAAAGGGCTTAATCGCCGGCCAGCCGTCCTCGTCCATCGAAACGCCCAGCACGGCGAAACCTTGCGATTTGTATTTCTGCTCGAAATCCGTGAACCAAGGAATCTCTACACCACACGGACCGCACCAAGTTGCCCAAAAATTGAGCAACACGACTTTGCCGCGATAGTCCGATAGTTTTGCGACCGCGCCGTTTTCATCTTTAAGCGTGAAGTCGGCCGCCAGCGTCCGGTTTGCGGAATGCTTCACGCCACTTGTCGCCACGCTTTGCTGGGATGTGCACGAGAAAAGACAGACGAGGGCAAAAACAGCCAGAACCAGTGACTTGCGCAAATGAAAGACGCTCCTGAACTTTAGTTTAGCGTTTAACACTTCACGGGTCTGGCCAAATTATGCTCAAACCACGCCTCACGGCGCAATTGCCAGCGCTGCGCCAGCGTCGCATCACGCCGTCGCCTGGCGCTTGGGGCGTACAACCAAGCTGCGGTATCGCAGAAACTTTCGCAGATATAGTCTCTGGTATCAGCGCCGGCTTGCTTCCTAACCATGGACGACTCTCCCAGTTCGCCACGTGCCTTGCCGCGCCGCTCTTCCGCCAAAAGCGCCGCGTAACCAGCTCGTTTTCGATTTCCCAAACGCACCCAAGCGAAATGAAAAATTTCGTGCACCAGGATCAGCGGCAGGTCAGCCTTGTTCACCAACTCGCTTTCGAGCACAATTTCACGCCGCCGGATGAAGCTTGCCGCGTGCACCGGTGTGCCACGATTAGGATTCGCAGAAAGCAGCTTACCGCGGTGGGCGGTCAACAGCGGCAGGCAGCTGACGAAAAGTGGGCTGCCGATCAAGGGCGGCAGCTCACTCGTGGCTGACAAGATCCGCTTTTTCGCAAAAGCGCTAAGGTTTCGACTGAGGCGCAGGCGCAGGTCTTTGCAGACTTGGGACTTTGGCGCCAGACGCCGCTGCCGGGGTGCTGCCAAAGAAATCCTGGTCTTCAACATGAATCGCGTATTTTTCCTGCTCTTTTTTTACCACGCTCTGGCCGCGCTCAGTCTGGAGCTTTGTTTCAATGCCCGCTTTCGCTTTATCAAAGGGGACGGTTTCTCGCGATTCAAGCTTCACGATGAGGAATGCGTTCTGGATATGAATGGGCTCGCTCACTTGGCCAGGCTGCAGTTTGGACACAGCAGTTTTAATTTCGGCGGGAATGTTGATACTGGGATCATTGATCGGCACGGTGCCCAAATCGCCGCCTTTGGAGGCTGTCTGATGCACAGATTCGGCCCGCGCCAGCGCCGCAAAGTCGCCACCGGCAGCGAGCTTCTTTTCCAAATCATTGGCCTTGTCATGCGCCTGTTCTTCGGTAAGCGCATTGGGTGCTGAATTGGAGGCGGGCGTTCCGGGCGGATTAAACGGCACAAAAATTCCGCTCAACTTCGCGTTGTCGAACTCGGCTTTGTGCGCATCGTAGTATTTTTGCGGGTCTTCCGTGGGTTCTTTTGCCGCTGCTTCTGAAAGGTGGGCCACATAGGCCTGCGCCAGTACGCTGCGCCGGTTTAATTCCAATTGTTCCTTCCACGGCGATTGCTGCTCCAGATTTAATTGGTGCGCTGCTTCCGAAAGCTGCTGGATCATATAAAGCCGCTGGACGCCGTTCGCCAAATTGGTCTCGATCTGCTTGCGCTGTTCCGGTGCGAGCGACCTCAACATGTCAGCCACCTGCTTAGCGGTGATTTTCTGCCCGTTGATGGTTGCTACAACACGATTGGGGTCTTGCGCGGCGACTGCTTCTGGCCCATGCGGTTTTGCTTCGGTTGCAGCGGCGGGTGGCGGAGTAGTTGCCTGCGACCAGCCCAGTGGGGCGAGGGAGGATAAAACTAAAAGAGGGAGGGATAGGCCGATTTTCATTATCTTTTGCAATTTCCTAAAAGTCTCCTCCACGTTAGCACGCGAGACCCCGACTGGCGGGCCTTATGGTTCGACGTATGCCTTGCGCAATGGAGTTTCTTTGCTGATGTTCGAAACTCGAATATTATTGATGACTTGGATGGCGCCCGACGTGCGTGCCATACGTGTAGCAGCGCCCTTATGCTGACCGACCGCCGTGCTCCCCTCCCACGTCACAACCCCCCGTTGCACGTGAAAGCGGAAGCCATCTTTGCCGATCTTCGACTTGGCTAATTTCGTTCGAATCGTCGCCTCTAATTGCCCGTCGGTCACCGACAGACGGGGTTGGCCGGAAGCGGCTTTAGCGGGTGAGCTGGCGCCACGCGCTGGAGCCGGACTGGCTGCCGCAATGCTGAAGAATGCGAGAAGAAGAACCAGAAATTTGCGCATAGTTAGGCCTCTGGAAGGTGATGTCGTTTTATAGTGGCTGCCGGGACGTATAATTCGCACATGGATTCCAATAGCCGTAGAGACTTTCTGCGTAATGCCACACGCGTGGCTTCGTCTAGCGCAGTGGCCATGACCGCCGCCTCTTATTCGCGCGTTCTGGGAGCGAACGACCGGATAAACCTCGGATTAATCGGGGCTGGCGATCGAGGTAATCATGTCATGAGCCTCTTTCAGAACCGGCCGGAAGTACAGGTTGCCGCGGTGTGCGACGCTTGGGGAGACAGAGTCGAATCGACCCGCCAAAAAGCTGCTGGCGCCGCGGGTTTTTCCGATTACCGGAAACTTCTCGAGACAAATCCGCTTGACGTAGTGCTCATTGCCACGCCCGATCACTGGCACACCAAGATCGCCGTTGATGCGCTGACCGCCGGCAAAGACGTTTACGTCGAGAAGCCGCTCACGCGCACGCCCGAAGAAGGGCCGGTTATCGTCAAAGCAGCTCGCGAAAACAATCGGGTGTGCCAAGTGGGCATGCAGCAGCGTTCCGGCACCCACTATCGCGTGGCTAAGGAAAAGTATTTTGATACCGGCAAGCTGGGCGCCGTCACCTTGGCTCGCACCTGGTGGTACGGCAATAGCTGGCATCTGCGTAAAGCCCCTGCCGCGCTTCGTACCAAGCCTGACGATCTCGATTGGGCGGCCTTCGTGGGACCTGTTCGCTGGCGCGACTATGATCCGCAGCAATTCTATAATTGGCGCGCGTATCTCGATTTTGGCGGCGGCCAGGTGACCGATCTCTTTACGCACTGGATTGATGTGGTGCACATGTTTATGGGCAAGGAGATTCCATGTTCTGCCTGCGCCACCGGCGGCGTTTATCACTACCGCGATGGCCGCACGGCCCCTGACACCATCAACGTCAACCTCGAATATCCGGACCCGAATCCGTTTACGGCGACATTTGAAGCCACGCTGGTTCCCGGCATCACTGGCGAGGCCCTTGAGATGTGCGGCACGGAAGGCAGGCTTTGGATCGACCGATCGCGCTATGAATTCTATCCGGTCCATGCAAAAGAGCCAGCCGAGGTGATGAAGGCCGTGCCGGTTGCGGGCACAAACGACCCACTGACACAGGAGCATGTGAATAACTTTCTGGACTGCCTCAGAAGCCGGCAGCTTCCGAACGGCGACGTGCTGATCGGCCACCGCTCGGCCCAGGCATCGCATTTGGGGAATATTTCCTACGTTGAACGTAGGCGAATCGATTTTGATACGGTGCGCGAACAGATTTTTCCGCTGTAGCCTGCGCGGCGATGGAAGTTCAAAATTTCTCCGGCTCCTCAGGCTCGATCAACTCCCACATTTCGTTCTGGTGCAACCAAATCGGGTCGGCGTTCTGCCGAATGAATTCATCGGTTTCGAGGCCCTCGATCATTATGGGCCGACGAACTCGTTTTTGCTTCCCGTTTACGAAAATGGTCATGAACTGCTGCCGTCTGAGTTTCTTAGCGGCTTTCTCGCTCGCTGTGAGTTTTCGCCTGCTCATAACTGGTCACTTTACTACCTCATCTTCGATGCGCAATGTTATGCCTGGTCCGCCAG
Organism: Bryobacterales bacterium; assembly: GCA_003167495.1. Lineage (GTDB taxonomy): Bacteria > Acidobacteriota > Terriglobia > Bryobacterales > Bryobacteraceae > Bog-105. The sequence goes on from PMSX01000325.1 coordinate 6,686, forward strand.
CACCGTGACGAATGGCATTTGGGGTTCGCGGATCTCTTGCAGGGGTGGGGTTCTGGGCCTTTAGCCCTTGCCGTCATTTTTCTCAAGAAAATCAACACGGTTGCCAGCCGTGCGGATGTCTTCAGTTTTTACAGCAGGTCGACATCCTCAGAGAGCCGAGAGGATGAAAGTGCCAACTGCGTTGACACGGGCCAACTTAGCCGTCGGTGGCGAGCGCTCCCCCGGGGCGTCCGGACGCGGGTCTAGGGCTCGCGGATCTCTCTCGCGCGTCGAGCTCTACGCCTTAACTTATCGTAGACCTGTACGGCTTTTTCAGGCGGTGCTACAGCTTCACGAACTTTGGCCGGCTCTTTCAGGTCTGACGGCAAGGCTATTGCCTGCGGCGATGTTGTTGAGACCGGATCGGCAGCGCGAACAAACGGCGCACCTGTAGGGGTATCCTCTATCGAGGACGGGACTCCTGGCTGCGCAGCCGGGTTCTCGGCTGTCTGGATTTTGCGTACCGGTCTAGAGGAGTACCAACCGGACCAGACGGCACGACTGGGCGGGCCCGTTCGTGTTTTCGCTGGCACTGTACCAGATAACGTAATTGTTTGCGGCGATCCGGCGGCATCATCCGTGATGGTCAGGCTCGCGGAACTGCTTCCTATGGCCGCGGCTGAAAAAGTGACCGAGAAGCTACAGCTTCCGCCCGCCGCGATTGTTGAGCCGCAACTGGTCGACACATGGAACTCGCTGGCATTGATCCCGTTTATCGAAGCGCCGAAAATCTGCGCTGGATAGCTGCCTGTGTTGGCGAGGGAAACGCTCTGTGCCGCGGTGGTTACGCCCACTGCACCGGCGAAGCTGAGCGAGGTTCCACTCACTATGACAAGGCCGGCATTTCCAGTTCCGTTCAACGCAACGCTTTGCGGCGAGCCGATTACCAAATCGCTAAAAAGCAATGTGGCGCTTCGCGCGCCGGTCGCGCTTGGCGTGAAGATAACCGATACCGTACAACTTGCCGAAGCGGCTAACGAGGATCCGCAGTTCGTTGAAATTTGAAAGTCGCTCGCTTGAGAACCGGAGAGCCAGATGTTTGAAATGGCGAATGCGCTCCCGCCTGAGTTGGTTAGAGTGACGGTTCGGGCGGGGCCGGATGCGCCTACCGATTGACCGCTGAACGTCAACGTCGTAGCGCTGAGCGAGACTTGCGGCCCTTCTTCCGTTAGGCCCGTTGCTGATAGGTTGACGGTCTCGACCGAGGCTAGGTTGTTTAGTGAATTGGTTGTCAGGCTCGCCGTTCCGGTAATCGCCCCGCTCAGGATCGGAGCGAAACTCATTGCCGTGTCGCAGCTCGATCCCGGCGTCAGCGCCGTTCCCGCCGCACAATCGGTCAAGCCGGTCGAAACTTGTTGAAAATTCCTGGTTAAGGAGATCGCGCTCAAGTTGAGCGTCTCATTCCCCACATTGAAGGGCGAAACAACTTGCGAAGGACTCAGCGCCCCCACCGGCTCACTCTCGAAACTGAGTGGCCAAGCGGCATAGGATACCTGCCGCACCACGTTGTTTCCGGAGTCGTCGATGTACAAATTTCCGTTTTCGTCCACTGTTATGCCCATAGGGTTTGTTAGAAACGCCACTGTCGGGTTGCCGCCGTCGCCGTAGTATCCGGTCGAACCTCGGCCTGCCAGCGTAAAAATTTTTAGCGACGCTGCGCTCACTTGCCGGATGGCATTGTTGCCGTAATCGGCGACATACACGTTGTCTGCCGCGTCCACGGCCACGCCTTGCGGCGAAGCAAGCGTAGCGGCTGTCGCTAAACCGTAATCGCCGCTGTATCCCCAAGTGCCGTTTCCCGCCACGGCCGTGATGATGCGGGTTGTCACATCGACGCGGCGGATCAAATTGCTGCCTGTGTCCGCAATATAAAGATTGCCGGAGCTGTCCAGCGCAACGCCCGAAGGATTGTGCAATTGCGCGCTTGTGGCCGCGCCGCCGTCGCCGAAGCCGTCTGTCCCAGCCGAAGCGCCACCGCCGGCCACCACTGTAATGACCCCCGTGGCAGCACTTACTGTGCGGACGAGTTGATGATACGCGTCCGCAATGAAGAGATTGCCCGAAGAATCGACCGCTACACTTTGCGGCCCATAAAGAATGGCGCTGGTGGCGGGACCGCCATCCCCAAACGTGTCGGTCCCGGATGGCGTGGTTCCCCCACCGGCTACCGTCGTGATAATCTGCGTGACCGCGTCCACACGCCGGATCAAGTTGTTGCCTTGGTCGGCAATATAAAGGTTCCCGCCGCCATCCACCGCCACGCCCGTGGGCGTGTTGAGCGAAGCGCTCTTAGCTGGTCCGCCATCGCCCGCCAAACCACTGCTGCCGTTTCCAGCGACCGTACTCACAGCGCCGGTTGACAACACAATCTTGCGAATGGCTGCGCTAACGGCATCTGCCACATAAAGCGAATTGGCACTCCCATCCAAAGCCACACCCTGCGGATTCCAGAATTCGGCAAGCGTGGGATTCACGGAATCCAGATATCCCCCGGTGCCGTTTCCTGCCAAAGTGGATATGATTCCCGGATACAAGGCAAGCAGAGGCGACGTCCCCATGCCGCGCAACGGCGTGCTTGCCAGGACTCTGCCCGACTGGTCGCTGACCGTAAGCAAGTCCTGCCGTAGCCCGGGCCGAAGCGGGCTGAACGTGACACCTATACTGCAATTTGTGGCGCCAGCCGCGATGCAGACCGGTGGGGTCGCCTGAAAATCCCGGCTCCAAGCTAACGAGAAGGAAGGCGCGGCCGTCAGACCGCTAAAGGAATAGCTTAGGATGAGGCTCGAAGGGGTACCGCTCACCCCGACCTGACCAAAATCCTGCACCTCTCCGCTGGCAACGGTTTGTCCCAGCAAAAGACAGAATCCAATCCGCGCGAACCAGCGAGATATGGCTTGGCGTGCGGAATATATGGCCACGGAGAATACATCGGCTGAGCAGCAGTATTCGCTTAGGGGAAACGCCCTCTTCGTCCGGCCGAGATCCCGCGTTTTCTGCCGCTGGGGAAGCGGCGCGAAAAATAGGCATGAGCTTCCGGTCGTCTGTCCGCCTTAGCAACGGGTTATCGCGTAGACGGACGACTGAACGGATCACGGCTCACACGCCCGAAGTTTTCACGCTCACTCTCATAGGCGTCCCTGTCGGCATTCCCACTGCGCTTGCCCTGGTGCGCCTCATGAGCTCACAGTTGTACGCCGCGGAACAAACCCATTACCTCGACATCTTTTTCGCAGCGATCGCCACAGTCGTTTTCTTCGCCGCCCTCGCCGGCCCGATTCCCGCTTACCGCGCCAGCATAGTCGACGCTAAACAAGCCCTGCGTTACGAGTGATCGGGAAACACCACGAGCCTGGCATAACTTCTCCTCGCCAAAGTTGTATTCTTGAGAAACCGCCGCGAAACCGGAGCCGAGGCAATCGATGGCCAAAAGCAAGAAGCCCGCAAAGAAACAACCCAACTCTGCCAAGCAACTGCGCGTTCCAACAGACACAGCCGCCATTGCGCCTCCTTCCCCAGTAACTGCACTATTACCTCAACCTAACTTTCCTATCGTCGGTATTGGCGCCTCGGCCGGCGGTCTGGGGGCTATTGAAGCCTTCCTTTCCGCCATGCCCGAGGACAGCGAAAAAAATTTCGCCTTTGTCGTCGTCCAACATTTGTCGCCCGACCACAAAAGTATCTTGAGTGAGCTGCTTCGGCGCTATACCGGCATGAATGTCTATGAGGCGGAAGACGGCATGGTGGTACGGCGTAATTGTGCCTACATCATCCCGCCCAATCGGGACATGGCCCTGCTCAGCGGCAAACTCCAGTTATTCACAATCGCCGCGCCCAGGAGCGCACACTTCTCCATCGACTTCTTATTTCGGTCTTTGGCTGCCGATCTCCGCGAACGTGCCATTTGCATTGTCTTGTCGGGCACCGGGACCGATGGCACGCTAGGCGTGCGCGCGGTGAAAGGCGAGGGCGGCATGGCGATGGCTCAAGCGCCCGACTCCACGGAATTCGATGGCATGCCCCGCAGCGCCATAGCAACCGGTCTCGTGGATTACGTTCTGCCGCCCGCTGAAATGCCGGCCCATTTGATTGCCTATGTACATCAGTCGCTTGGTAAGAAACTCGAAACTCCGCAGTCTTCCTCGCTATATTCGCCCGACATCCTGGCAAAGATCTTTGTTCTGCTACGCGCCAAAACCAACCATGACTTTTCGCAATACAAGCACAATACAATTGTCAGACGCGTCGAGCGGCGTATGGCCTTGCACCAGATTGAACGGCCCTCCGACTATGTCCGCTACATGCAGGAACATGCCGACGAAGTAAGTGCTCTGTTTCGCGATCTGCTCATAGGTGTTACTAACTTCTTTCGTGATCCTGAGGCCTTTACCGCGTTGGAAACGCTCGCAATTCCCGGCATCTTCGCGGATGCGGAGCCAGGGTCCACTATTCGTGTCTGGGTTTGCGCTTGTTCCACCGGCGAAGAAGCGTATTCCATCGCCATCCTCATTCAGGAGCATATGGAAAAGCTCCAGCACACGTACAAAGTTCAGATCTTCGCTACCGATATCGATCGGCAGGCTACCGACCAGGCGCGCGCCGGCGTGTTTCCCCCCAGCATCGCGGCCGACGTATCCGCCCAGCGCCTTGCGCGCTTTTTCACGCTCGATGAAAATGGCTTCTATCGAATCGAGAAAATCATCCGTGATTTGCTGATCTTTGCCGAGCAGAATGTCCTCAAAGACCCTCCTTTTTCAAAACTGAACCTGATTAGCTGCCGCAATCTACTCATTTACTTGAACGCCGATTTGCAGAAGCGCGTGGTTGATCTCTTTCACTACGCTCTCATACCCGGCGGAATACTGTTCCTCGGGAATTCAGAGACCACTGGTGAGCGCCCTTTGCTTTTTGACACTCTTGACCGCAAAGGCAAGCTCTACGTTCGCCAGATAGAGGACGCTGTGCCGGTTCACCTCCCGAAAGAGGAAGTGTCCCCCGTCCTGCCTGCGCCGCGAATTTTGCCCGCGCTTCCGCGCAACAAGAAGGGGCCAAGTCTCCGTGAAATCACCGAGCGAGCACTGTTACACCATTTCAGCCGCACAGCGGTTCTGGTGGATGGGCACGGCGAAATTCTTTACTTTCACGGCCGCACAGGAAAGTACTTAGAGCCGGCAGCGGGCGATGCCGTGTCTAACATTCTCGGCATGGCGCGTGAAGGCTTACGCCGCGATTTAACGGCGGCTTTCCACCGGGCCGTCTCCAAAAATGAGATGGCATATCTGGACAATCTTCAAGTGAAAACAAACGGCCAATATGTGAATGTGAATCTAACGATTCTCCCAGTCGGGAGTGCCGCGCCCCCCGCGGCAAGCTTGTTCTTAGTCATCATCGATGAGAAGCCTGAACTGGAGGCGCCGCAAACGGGAGTAGTCGAGATTCCGGCTGGCAACGCCGCTGCCGACGCGCGCATCGCCGCTCTCGAGCACCAGCTCCGCAGCAAGGATAACTACATCCAAACCATCATCGAGGAAATGGAAACCTCCGGCGAGGAACTTAAATCGTCGAATGAAGAAATGCAGTCGGTGAACGAAGAAATGCAGTCCACCAACGAGGAGCTCGAAACGTCGCGCGAGGAATTGCAATCCGTCAATGAGGAGTTAGCCACGGTCAACGCCGAGCTGCTCCAGAAAGTGGCGGCATTGTCGCGCGCGAACAACGACATGAATAATTTGCTCGCCGGAACCGGCGTGGGCACTCTCTTTGTAAACCATGAGTTGCGCATCACTCGCTTTACACCGTCAATTACGGAGATCATCAATCTTATTGAAGCGGATGTCGGCCGGCCCCTCGCTCATATCGTCTCCAATCTGGTGGGACGCGATCATTTACTCGCTGAAGTGCAAGCCGTTCTCGATACACTCATTCCCTTCGAAACCGAAGTCCAAACCAAGGCGGGTAATTGGTATATCCTGGGCATTCGGCCATACCGCACTCTCGAAAACGTCATCGAAGGCGCCGTCATCAGCTTCGTCGATATCACCGCCCGCAACTTGGCCCAAAAAAAGCAACTCGAATTCGAACGCTTCCGCCACGCCGCCCAAATAGAAACCGTCGGCATTGCTTTCTTTCAACTCAATGGCACGATCACTTCCGTCAACGAGGCCTTTCTTCATATGGTCGACTACACGCGTGAAGACTTGGACGCTGGAAAACTCGATTGGAGTAAGATCACCCCTCCCGAATGGCTGCCGCATTCCCGCAAAGCGCTGAAAGAGCTGAAAGCCACGGGCAGAGCGACTCCTTTCGAAATGCAATACCTCCGCAAAGACGGCTCGCGCGGGAAAGCCCTCTTTGCCGAATGGCGGCTTGACGAGATCGAGGCCGTAGCCTACGTCATCAGCGTCGCCCCGGAAGACCCACTCAAAGCCTAGTCCGGCTACGACCGGAGAGCAAAAAAAAGGTCGGAATGCGTTCCTCGTCTGTCCTTATATGAATTCTTTGGTTTTATTCTTATTTCCTTGTACCCTCATTAGAAAAGATGTACCATCTACACATCTTCCGGATGCGGTTCCGGAACTCTTCGGTCCAAAGTGAGCGACTCTGGCTCGCTAGATAAAGTCTCAAAGTAGTGGCTTTACGAACAAGCTACGGTGGTCACCGGGTAGACGCTTCCGTAGACTCATTTCGCGAACTCCGTAAAAGGGCCAACGACAAAGCCGCGGAGCAAGGTATTGGCCAGCTGGCGTCACCAGTGCCGGATGACGCCGTTGGCTTGCTTCAGGAGTTGCGCATCCATCAGATACAGCTCGAGATGCAGAACGAGGACTTGCGCCGCGTGCAAGTCGAGCTCGAAACGTCTCGCTCCCTCTTCTTCGATCTTTATGATTTAGCTCCGGTTGGCTACATTACCGTAAACCAGGCGGGCATCATCGTCCAGGCAAATCTCCGCGCGGCGACTCTCTTCGCGGTACCGCGCACTGATTTGGTGGGCCGGAATTTCTTTCGATCCATCGCCGCCGAGGCGCAGGATCAATACTATTTAACTCGCAAGCGTGTCCTCCAAACAGGCGAGCTTCAGGTCTGCGAACTCACAATGGTTAGGCCAGAGGGGCCTCCTTTTTGGGCGCGGCTTGAAATGAGTCTGGCGCCTGAAAGTAGCGCGCAGGTCTTCCGCATTGTGATCGGCGATGTCACCGAGCGCCACCGCTTGGAAGAGGGTCTTCGCGAGGCCAACGCCCAACTGGCTCTGGAGAAGAAAGTGGCCGAGGAGGCAACCCAAGCCAAAAGCCAGTTTCTCTCCGCCATGAGCCATGAAATCCGCACTCCACTCAACGGCGTTGTAGGTATGGCCGGTTTATTGCTTCAAACGGACCTCAACCCTGAACAACTCAGTTACGCGCGCATTGTAGCGGATTCAGGAGAGGCTCTTCTCAGCCTGGTCAACAACATTCTCGACTTCTCGAAAATGGAAGCGGGCGGTTTCGAACTGGATGAAACTGCGTTTGACCTGGAGTGCCTGATCGAAGATGTTCTCGATCTCATGTCCTTTAAGGCACATGAAAAGTCGCTTGAATTGGCCTGCTCGTATCCGGCCAACGCGCCGCGCCGCTTCACAGGCGACGTGGGCCGCCTCCGCCAAGTCCTGATGAATTTCCTTTCTAACGCTATTAAGTTTACCGATTCCGGCTATGTGCTGGTAGAAGTGGAGGCGGCAGAAGCCGTCGTCGGAAAACAGTTCGTCCGCATTTCCATTCACGACACGGGCATGGGAATTTCTCAGCAGAACCTGAGCCATCTGTTTACCCGTTTTCGTCAGGCCGATTCGAGCATCACGCGGCGTTTTGGCGGAACCGGCCTTGGTCTTTCCATAGTGAAGCAAATTGTCGGACGGATGGGCGGTGAACTGGGCGTCGCCAGTACCGAAGGGAAGGGTTCTACGTTTTCCTGCAAAATCCCGCTCAAGCCAGCCGACGACGCCGGNNGTCGTTTCGGAATGGTGCCAGCATTGGGCAATGAATGTTCAGCAGTGCAATTTGGCGCACCTGCCCCGCTATCTACAGTCCGCTGCGGAAGATGCCCGCAACTTTCATATGGTGATTGTGGACGGCAGTGCAAACGCGCTCTTCAGAGCGATTTCCGACTTCCGCGCATACGCCGGCGTTCCGCGGCCCAAACTCGTGCTGCTGAGTGCCGATTCTTTGGAACAAACCAAACATCTTCGCGCGGACGCCGTCCTTTCAACGCCCGTGCGCGCCAAGGTATTGTGCGAGAAATTATGCGAACTCGTCGCGGGTAACCCGCTGCCACCGCCCCCAGCCGAAACTGTGCCTCTAGAGTCGTCCACAATGCGCGGGTTGAAGGTGCTTGTCACCGATGACAATTTAATCAATCAGAAGCTGGCCTGTGCCCTGCTCGCGAAGTTGGATTGCCAGGTAGATACGGCCGGCAATGGTAAGGAGGCGGTCGAGAAAGTAAGCCGCAACGAATATTCACTCGTATTCATGGATTGCGTCATGCCCGGCATGGACGGATTTGAGGCCACCGCTGTCATCCGCAATCTGGTCAGTCATCGATCCAAGGTTCCAATTATTGCGCTCACCGCTTCGGCAACGGCTGAAGACCGTGAGCATTGCTTCGCTGTCGGCATGAACGACTTTCTCACTAAGCCTATCCGCTCCGAGCAACTGGCCGCTTGCTTGAGTAAGTGGCGGAGTACACAAGCTTTGTAGCGAAGCGATGGCGAAGCCTAAGTACGCTGTTAATGATCTTACTTGCGAAATGGCGTCTAGAACTCGTCCCAACATGCTTTTCTCTTGAACCCTTGTTGAAAAAGATGTACCATTACTTCATCCTGGATATCGTTCTGGAAATATAAGCCCCATTTTTCGGCCTTTTGGCCCGGCGGCTAAACATTCACAGTAGTGACTTCACGCGCAAACATCGGCGGTCAAGAGGAAGACCGTTCAATAGATTCATTTCGGGAACTCCGCAAAAGGGCCAACGACAAAGCCGCGGCGGAAGATATCGGTCAACTAGCACCGCTGGTGCCGGCCGATCCTCTTGCTTTGCTTGAAGAGCTACGTATCCACCAGATCGAGCTCCAGATGCAGAACGAGGAACTGCGTCGCGTGCAGACCGAACTCGAGACGTCTCGCGCGCTTTTCTTCGACCTCTATGATTTGGCCCCGGTTGGCTACGTTACCGTTGACCAAGCCGGCATTATTCTTCAGGCAAATCTCCGCGCAGCAACTCTCTTTGCTTTGACTCGTTCTGCTTTGGCCGGGCGGAAATTCTCTCAGTTCATCGCCGCCCCGGACCAGGATAAGTACTATCTAGCCCGCAATCTTTTGCTCCATAAAAGCGAGCCTCATGTCTGCGAACTTAGGATGGTTCGGCCAGAGAGCGCTCCTTTTTGGGCACGGCTCGAGATGAGTCGTGAGCAGGAAAGTAGCCCAAACGTCTGCCGCATCGTGATCGTCGATATCACCGAACGTCAGCGTCTGGAAGACGCTCTTCGCGCTGCGAACCTGCAGCTCGCGCAGGAAAAGAAAGTGGCCGAAGATGCCGTCCAGGCCTCCCAGGCCAAAAGCCAGTTTCTCTCCGCCATGAGTCATGAAATCCGCACTCCGCTTAACGGCGTTGTAGGCATGGCTGGCTTATTGCTTCACACCGAACTCAGCGCCGAACAGCTTAGTTATGCGCGCATCGTCGCCGATTCCGGCGAAGCTCTACTGAGTTTAGTTAACAACATCCTCGATTTTTCGAAAATCGAAGCAGGCGTCCTGGAACTCGAGGAAACGGCCTTCGACCTGGAGTGCCTGATTGAAGATGTTCTCGATCTTGTGTCGTTTAAAGCTCACGAAAAATCGCTCGAATTGGCCTGCTGGTATCCGGCCGATGCGCAGCGCCGCTTCATAGGCGACGTGGGCCGCCTCCGCCAAGTCTTGATGAATTTCCTTTCCAACGCGATTAAGTTCACAGATTCCGGCTATGTACTGGTAGAGGTGGAGGCAGAGGAGACCGTCGCAGACAAACGCTTTGTAGAAATCTCCATTCATGACACGGGCATTGGCATTTCCAAACAAAACCTGAGCCGTCTTTTTACCCGATTTCGCCAGGCCGATCCAACCATCTCACGGCGCTTTGGGGGAACCGGCTTGGGTCTTTCCATTGCGAAACAGATTGTTGACCGTATGGGCGGTGAACTGGGCGTCACCAGTACGGAAGGGCAAGGGTCCACGTTTTCCTGCAAAATCCCGCTCAAGCCAGCCGACGACGCCGGTACACGTACTCTGATCGACAGTGCGTCTTTGGCGGGCCTGTCCGTACTAGTAAGCGGTAGCCAGCAAGTGGCCCGCTTCGTCGTTTCGGAATGGTGCCAGCGTTGGGAAATGAATGTTCAACAGTGCGATCTAGCGCACTTGCCCCGCTATCTAAAGTCCGCCGCGGAAGATGCCCGCAACTTTCAGATGGTGATTGTGGACGGCAGTGCAAACGCGCTCTTCAGAGCGATTTCCGACTTCCGTGCACACGCCGGCGTTCCGCGGCCCAAACTCGTGCTCCTGAGTGCCGATTCTTTGGAACAAACCAAACACCTGCGCGCGGACGCTGTCCTTTCAACGCCCGTGCGCGCCAAGGTATTGTGCGAGAAATTATGCGAACTCGTCGCGGGTAACCGGCAGCAGTCGGCCGCAGCCAAACCTGCGCTTCCAGCACCAGCTTCTACAGTGCGCGGGCTGAAGGTGCTTGTCACCGATGACAATTTAGTTAATCAGAAGCTGGCCTGTGCCTTGCTCGCGAAATTGGATTGCCAGGTAGATACAGCCGACAGTGGCGAGGAGGCCGTTGAGAAAGTAAGCCGCAACGAATACTCACTTGTATTCATGGATTGCGTTATGCCCGGCATGGACGGATTTGAAGCCACCACCGCCATCCGCAATCTGGTCAGTCAGCGATCCACGGTTCCGATCGTAGCGCTCACCGCTTCGGCAACGGCTGAAGACCGCGACCATTGCTTCGCCGTCGGCATGAACGACTTTCTCACCAAGCCTATCCGCTCCGAGCAACTGGCCGCTTGCTTGACTAGGTGGCAAGGAAACAAAGGGGAAACGAAGGTGTCTGACCCCTTTTAGGTGAAACAAAGGGGTGAAACAAAGGGGTCAGACACCGGTCAGACACCTTTTTCGCCCTTGAAAATCGAATCAGCTCCAGATGCGGTCGTGCGACCGCTCTTTGTCCCACTCTGGAGTTGGCTCAAAATAACCCGGCTCGAGTAGGTGCTGTTTCATCACCTCATCATTCAGCGTGACACCCAAACCCGGGCCGTCCGGCACCGTGACGAAGCCGTGATTCACAATCGGTTTCTCCACACCCTCCACTAAGTCGCTCCACCACGGCACGTCTACTGAATGGTTTTCCAGCACCAGAAAATTCTCCGTGGCCGCGGCACAGTGCACATTCGCCATGCACGAAACCGGCGACCCCGCAAAGTGCATCGCCATCGGTACACCATAAGATTGAATAGCATCCCCAATCTTTTTGGTCTCGAGGATCCCGCCGGACGTCGCCAAATCCGGATGCAAAATATCGACCGCGTGCTCGGAAGCGAGTTTAACGAAACCTTCCTTGAGGTAAATGTCTTCGCCGGTGAGCAGCGGAACATTCACCGCCTGCTTGATCTCCTTGAGCAAATCCGTGTAATACCAGGGCACCATGTCTTCAAGCCAAGCAATGTTGTATTTCTCCAGCGCACGGCCCAGCCGGATGGACGAATTCACTCCAATGTGGCCGAAATGGTCGCAGGAAAGAGGAACTTCATCGCCCACATACTCCCGCACGGTGGCCACAAAATTAGCCATCGTTTCAACGCCTTTCGGAGTCAGCTCAATGCCTGTGAACATGTGTTCCACGTTGGCGCCGCCGCTAATGGAAACGCCTGCCGGCGCCGTGATCGTGCCGGGCACGTCTTTCATAAGGTCGATGCCCAAATCCATCTTGAGCCAGGTGAACCCCTGCTCTTTGCGCTTCTTCAATCGGTCGCCGTAAATTTTCGGATCGTCCGATTCGGTGGTATCGGCGTAGCAGCGAATCTTATCGCGAAACTTGCCGCCCAGCATTGCATACACCGGCACGTTGTACGCCTTGCCGGCCAAATCCCAGAGCGCCATCTCGACGCCGCACACGCCCCCGGCCTGCCGCGATTCGCCGCCGAATTGTTTGATCTTGCGAAAAATCTTGTCAACGTTGCAGGGATTCTCGCCTAGCAAACGGCTCTTCAAAAAGAGAGCGTACGTTTTGCTCGCGCCGTCACGCACCTCGCCGAGCCCGTAGATGCCTTGGTTGGTGTCGATGCGGATGATCGGATCGGTCATCGGCGCGCCCTTGATGGTGGCAACGCGCAAATCTGTGATTCTTAAATCGGAAGGTTTGGAGGCGCCGTTCACGTAAGCAGTGGAAGCTTCCAGTGTTTTGTCATCCCAAAACGTTAGACCTAGCGCTCCAGCGGCTGCACCTAGGAATCTGCGGCGACGAAGGCGTTTATTCGGATTCATGCTGGCCATTGTATGTCAAATTACCGGCAGTGCAAGAGGCTTAGCTATTTTCGCCCCCTCAGAATCTTCCGCACCTGGCGCTTGCCGTGAAGAATCCTCACAACTCGGAGGCTTCCCAAATCTTCGAGGTAGTAGATACGGATCGACTCAAAGCCCTACACTGGCCACGAACGAAGACCCGGGATCGAGCCTCGAAAAAGCGCCCCCATTCGCGGATGAGGCACGAGTTGCTGAATGCTGTCCTTCACCGCGTCGCGAAAACGAAACGCAACGCAACTATGGGCGCGTCTTGGTCGACAAGGTAATAGCGGAACTGGCGGATGATGTCGGCCTCAGCGCGAGGGAATATCTCGATTTTCACCACGTCTTCGGCTTGACGTGAGTGGACGCCATCTTATCGGTTTCCGCCGTCAAGCGGTTCCAGAAGGCTTGATCTGCTTCGACCGGGTCGCCGGAATTGAGGCCCTCCAGGAGAAGCTCCTCCAGCTCCTGCTGCGTTCCCTCAAAATCGGGAACCGGCGACCTCGACGGCAGCGACAGCGGCATCCAGAGCCTCCTCTGCCGAATGGTACGCGCCGGCGTTGACAACGGTCCGGATTCGTTGTTCCTGTTCGGGAGTGAGTTGGATAGACATCAGGCGACTCTTTAACTCCTAGCGTAGCGGACGTACGCTCCATGGTCAAGGACGAGCCGGTCACAACTCAAACCCCCGGATGCACCCAAGGCCCGCGATAGGCCCGCGCCAGTAACTGATTCGCTTCCTCATCGCCAACCACCCGCCGCTCCTTGGCATCCCACTGCAACGTACGCCCTAGCTTCATCGAGTCATTCGCCAAAATGCACGACGAAGCCGAAATAAAACCTTCCTCGATATCCGACACAGGCCGCGACCGTGCGTCGATCGCCCCAAGAAAGTTCTTCATGTGATAGCGCACGGCTGGCGCTACATGCCGTTCCAAATCTTTCTCTGTCTGGTCTTCCGGGTATTCTATGAGCTCATAGGTCACACTGCGCCGGATTGTTTCGCCACCTCCCAACGGCGTGAACTCATACCCGTAAACATCCACCTTCAACGTGCCTTTTTCGCCATAGAAGGTCGCTCCCCACGGCAATTTCGGATCGGCTGCTTCCCCCCAACTGCGGTGCTGCCAAACTACGCGCAGATCTTCGAAATCAAAAGTCGCCGTCTGCGTGTCGCTAATGTTCGCCTTGCTCGCCTTGTCCACCAAGATTCCGCCCGAAGAGGAAACGCGAGTAGGCCAGCCAAGCTCCATCATCCAGCGCGTCATATCCAGCATATGAACGCACATATCGCCCACAATTCCATTGCCGTATTGCATGAACGCCCGCCAACTCCGCGGATGAACCAGCCGGTTATAAGCACGCATCGGCGCCGGGCCCGTCCACATCTCGTAATCGAAATACTCGGGCGGCGTTGTATCGGGCGGATTCTCAGTGGCGCGCATATGGTAGTAGCAACAAATATCCACCATCGCGATCTTGCCCAGCTTCCCCTCCTTCAAAAAGAGCTCTTTCGCTTCTGCTATGTGCGGCGTACTGCGCCGCTGCATGCCCACCTGCACAACCCGTTCGTGTTTGCGTGCCGCCGCCAGCATGGCCGCGCCTTCCTTCACATCGACGCTGATTGGCTTCTGCACCCAAACGTCCGCGCCCGATTTCACAGCTTCAATCATGGCCAGCGCGTGCCAGTGATCGGGTGTCGCCACCAGCACAATATCCAGGTCTTTCTCCGACAGCATCTTCCGGTAATCGCTATAAGTACGCGGCGTTTTCTTCGAAGCCTGTCGTCCCGCCACAATCCCGGCCGCCTCGCTGAGCATCCGTTTATCCACATCGCACAGCGAAACAACTTCGACGGGCGATACCTGAATGAGCCGTAGCAGGTCGATTTTTCCATACCAGCCGCAGCCGATTAGCCCTACACGCCGCTTTTTGGCTTCGTCATAGGGTGCCCGTGGCACAGGCGCGCTCGCTGCTTTGGCAGAGGATCCGGCGGCAAGCGTGGCGCCGGTGGCTCGTATGAATTCTCGTCGGTTCACCACAATAGTTTACGCGCATCGCATCGGGACACGCTCTGGCAGCGGTTTTCGCCAGCTGCGGTTTCCGCCGATCTGACCGAAACTAGCGCCTTTCGAGGCGTATAGAACACGCAAAAGCCCGTGGAAAGGGCTTTTTTCCCCGAAAACCCCAAAAAACACCACAAAAACGGAGTTTTTTGCGTTTTTTTCCTTTACAAGCCGTTCCTTTGTCTCGTATCATCGGATTGACAAAAGAAGAGATCGAACATTTCCGCATCGTTTTGTTTTTTTAATACCTTCCGGGTTCAAGCGGGCGAATGAAAGGTTTTCTTCCCACATCAAACAGAGGATATAGGGAGGTTCTAAATGGTTGAAGTAAAGAAGATGACGCAGACCGCAATCGTAAGAGAGTTGGCCGAGACTACTGGTGTCAACAACAAGGTCTCAAAGCATTACCTGGAGTCGCTAGCCGATCTCGCGGTTCGCGAAACGAAGAAGAACGGCGTATTTATCGTGCCTGGTATTGGCCGGTTAGTGCGCGCGGAGCGCAAAGCTCGCGTTGGCCGTAACCCAGCTACGGGCGAAGCGATCAAGATCCCTGCCAAGAAGGTAGTGAAATTCCGCCTCGCCAAATCTGTCAAAGATGCGATCGTGCCGCCGAAGGTAAAGAAATAGGCCGGTTTAGAGTTAACATTGCAGCTTCGGTGCAAAATGAAAACCCCGCGACAAAAAACGCCGCGGGGTTTTTCCTTTTCTGCGTGACGCTCGCTCACTTCTGGAAAACAGCGCCAAACAGACCCAAGAGCAAGCCAAAAACCCACAACGGCAAAACCACAGCAAAGCCTTTCGCCTTGCTCACGCGAAACGCGGCGGCGAAAATCAAGGCCATCATCACTAGCCACCAGATCTGGAATACAGAAAAGGAAGCACCTGCGGCTACCACGTACTTGTTTGTCCCCTCCGGCATAAAAATATCCAACCCCATGGCCGGCCGCAACTCAGCCATGCTCGAAACTTCTCCTTTGAAGCGAAGGATCAGAGCGGTAGCGATGGCGGCAAGACTTTGAATCATTGCGCATCCGGCCACCAGATTGAAAAATGCGCCAAAACGCGCAGACACGCCGGTTACCACGGCGATGCCCAGCAAAATTACCGCCTCTATCGCCCATATGACGACCGTAAGAATAGGGCTTGAATAGGTTGTGAACTTCATGGCTATGGCGACGCCATGAGTGTACTGTTCAGCCGTCACGCCGTCCGGCAGGGGCGAAACGGAGGCCGCGTGGAGCGCGTAGGGCGTGATATAGGCGGATACGGCCACA
>PMSX01000256.1 GCA_003167495.1 Bryobacterales bacterium
GGGCGGCTTGCTGGGAGCGGATTATGCCATTCAAAACAACCACTACTGCCTGGCCAAGATCTACACAGGCGGCCATTTCAACCCGGAAAGTAAGGGACCGCTCGCACAGCCAGGCCTTAATCTCACAGCCGGCGATTGCATTCTCTCCGTGAACGGACAGGAATTGACCGCGTCTATGGACATTCAACAGCCGCTGGAAGGGACAGCCGGGCACCCCATCGCCATACGTGTTGCGTCGGCGAGTGGGAGCAACGCGCGCGACCTAACAGTCGTGCCCATTGCCAGCGAAGCCGATCTACGGAATATTGATTGGATTGAGTCCAACCAGCGTAAGGTGGACCAGCTATCCGGCGGCAAGCTTGCCTACGTCTACTTGCCGAACACCGCCGCCGCCGGTTTTACTAATTTCAACCGCTACTACTTCGCCCAGACCCAGAAGCAGGGAGCTGTCATTGATGAGCGATTCAATGGGGGCGGACAAGTGGCCGATTACATTATTGAGGCTTTGAGCCGCAAAGTCGAAGCGTACTGGTCGCCTCGTTATGGCTCCATTGAGCACACGCCCAACGCCGCCATCTTCGGGCCAAAGGTAATGATCGCCAACGAAGTGTCAGGCTCCGGTGGCGATGCCTTGCCGTGGCTTTTTAAGCGGGCCAAACTCGGCACGCTGGTCGGCAAACGGACATGGGGAGGTTTGGTGGGTATCAGTTCAATTCCGGTATTGATGGATGGCGGCCGCGTCACCTCGCCTAGTGTGGCGTTCTTCTCTCCCAGCGGCGAGTGGGACGTCGAAAACCACGGTGTGGACCCGGATGTGGTGATCGAGCAAGACCCCAAGGCAGTCAGCGAGGGACACGATCCGCAACTGGAAATGGCGGTAACCGTTGCACTCCGGGAACTGGCCCAGCATCCCACGCTTCAGCCGGACCGGCCGGCTTATCCGAACTATCACTATTCAGCCGAACGCTGAGTGCGGAAAACGTGGCGCAGACGGGATCGGGTGGATAGGGAGGTTGTGGATATGGACGTTAGAATAACGCTAATATCGAAAATGACCCGATTGTGAATCCGATCCTAGCCCCGTTTGGCTGCGACCTCCCAGATCGCCATATTCGGGACCGGCAGGGCAGATTCTTGTCGTAACGCGTTCTAGCCAAATCCCCTTTGCAAGTCACGCATGACCATTTCGACTGCGGCACTCGCCGCTAACGCAGTTCCTCTGTCACAAACGAGTCCCCTTCTGATCGCGAGGCCCGGATGAATTAAATTTCGAAAATCTTTAGCCAGTCGGACCTGCTGAGCCGTTGCCGAATCGATAACTTTAAGCTCTAACGCCACCCCCGCGCACTGATTCAGATTCCACCGTAAAGGATCAGTCGGGAGATTTCCGCTCGGAAAAGCGGCGGCCGCCGCGGCCTGAATCTCAGTAGAGGGCTCTGATTGAATCGCCCAAAGCAGTAGCGCTTCCACTAGAGAACCCGCGAGCACGGTAGCAGCCTTGAATTCGTCGTTTGACAACGCCACCCGGGTCGCTTCAAGATCCAGTAATAGATTGTCTCTCTCGCTTTGATCCTTGATAAAAAGCAGCTCAGCGCTTGAGCGTCGAGGAGACTGGTCCGGACACGCAGCCAAGACCTGTTGAATTACTCTGACTGGGCTTGGCATTCCGCCGCCATCCGGTGTCAGGTCCGAATACCCAAACCTATTATCAGTCTCCAAAGTATGCGACGCCGCCTTATTGACCGCAAAGCGGATCGATTCACAGGATCTAACGAGCTTGCTTAGAGCTGATGGATCGCTCGGAAGAAGCGCCTCCGGAATGCCGTCTACCAACCAAACCAATGCGTTTAACCCACCACAAACTGATGGGTTCAGCTGTATGTGCTTCGCTTGATTTTCGATGCCCCGCAGTTGGACGTCAATAAACTGAACGATCTGACTTGGCAGCATTATTTATGCCTCATAAACGGGTAGCTGAACCAGAACGGCCGTGTAGGCGATCGTTAGGCCAGCGTCGGAAATGTCTCGCACACGGCATCTGGGGAGTTGCGGTGGCTTTGGTCGATATGGATACATCTAGCCAACTAGACACGGGGTAACTCACAATAAGCTATCGCGATTCTGCGCACTATGACTGGCGACCGCGCTTTTTGAGTTCCGCTGTGATTTGGTCAAGGCGCGCCGCGGCGGAGGTGAGAGTATCCGAATCAGGTGTTTCGATTCCGTGGACAAGGTTGTTCCTGATGCTCCGAATGCGCTCGATATCGAAGCGTTGAGCGGGGTCTTCGATTTCTGACGCCCTTATCAGCGAAATTAGCGGCTGCTGTTTCGGGCGTCTAGACTCGCCTTTGAATCGGGACCTAAGGGTCTTCTCAAATCTTATCCAACTATCGAGGAATCGGCCCATGCTTTGCTGTAACTCAGGCGAGCCATGCCGGGCGGGAGTACCGCCTTCTTCGGATGCCCTGGCCGCACGGACCTCCGAGTAGATGTTGTACCGCAAAGGGTCGGCTCCGAGTATCTGATCTATTACCTGATCAGCGATCGGGCGGCGCTCGGTGTCGGCGTGCAGGTTCTTGACGTACGGTGCTAGTTTTCCCGGAGTGTCGATGCTCAGCCGCTCTAATAGCGAATACAGGAGATCGATGCGACCAAGCGCCGCCTCATCCGGCGACGTAGAAAGCAAGGGACGCGCGACTTCAAGAAGGTACCCAGCAAGGTCGAAGTGGCTCGTGAATTTTCTACCCTTCTCCGCAACACGAGCCTCGATCGCCTTTTGCAACCGCTCCAGGGCGATCTCCCCAGCTATGACGAGTCCGTTCAACTCGTCGAGGATCGCGTATTCCTCGTCTGACAAAACACCCTCTGCTGGCTTGTACACAAGATCGTGCTCCACTTCAGACCACGCGTGCATGAGAACGGATGCCACCTGGATCTCTATTCGGGCTTCCAAATAGCGCTTTTCAGTTTCGGAGAGTTCAGCCTCGAGCAGGCGAACCCTGTAGTGCGTCGCCCAGTAACCTGAGAATCTCTTCTTATAAGTTGGGCTGCTTGCCTCAGGGAAGACTCTTGGGGTTTCCAGGATTTCAAAACTGCTTCGAACCAGCCTTTCGACCTCGAGTCGGTCCGCTGGGAAATACAGTGCGAGCCGAGTCCCAGCAAGGTCAACGATGTCTCTGTAGATATCCTCGACGCTCATGTATGCCTTTTTCCTGTCCCTCTGCCGGACTTTGGCCTCAAGACAAGAGGGTTCTTAGCGCGAGCCGTGACGATCGCGCGGATGCCTGCAGCCTGGACTAAGCTCTCAAGCCGTTGTGCTGCCAAACGAGCTGCAAAATCGTAGAAATCGAACTCGCGGCGGTAGCGCGACATGAAATTGGCGATAATATCATCCATGCTTGCCCACAGCAGGCCTCATGTTCGGGACCGGCAACCTGTGCCGTCCATTTCACCACGGATTCCCTCCGCATTCCTAATCCAATCTCTCCAGCACCTGCCGTGACGCGGGACCGGACAAGTCAGTATTCTCTTGTTCTCCTTGACCCTCCGGTCATCATTATTGACTTGAGCGCGACAAATATAGCGTCCTCATCTTTGTGCTCGTCTTCATCGTCTCAGACCAAGGATGATCGCACAACGAACGCATCCTTAACCCGCCGAACGAGGAGACCGAGGAGCGACCAGCCCGCTGCGACCTGAGGCTACTCCCACCGTTCTGGGCGGTCGGAGCCCATTTGCCGTAGAACACGGCGTCCCGCCGGAACGCCGCCCAAACTCCGATGAAGTCTCGTTCTGGGAAGTTTGGAACGGCAACGCGCTTTTAACGCCTACGAAGATATGAAGGACACTCCGCGCGGAATGTCCCCCTGTTTTCTTTAAAGACCTTTCTCTCCCATAAACACGATCAGATCTACCACGCGGCTCGAATAGCCCCACTCGTTGTCATACCAAGCCACCACCTTGGCCAAGTTACCGCCAACCACCTTAGTAAGATCAGCATCCACAATCGAGCTGTTCGAATTGTGCAGCATGTCGGTAGAGACCACCGGGTCCGTGGTGTAGCTGAGAATGCCCTTGAGTTCACCCTCGGACGCCCTCTTCAGTTCAGCGTTCACAGCTTCAGTAGTGGCATCTTTCTTCAAGACAACCACCAAATCGACAACGGAAACATCCGGCGTAGGGACGCGCATCGCGTAGCCATCCAACTTGCCCTTCAACTCCGGTAGCACCAAGCCAATGGCCTTAGCGGCGCCGGTTGAGGTGGGAATCATGTTCAACGCAGCAGCGCGCGCCCGCCGAAGATCTTTGTGCGGAAAATCGAGAATGGGTTGATCGTTGGTGTAACTGTGGATCGTTGTCATCGAACCTTTCTCGATGCCAAACGCATCATTCAGCACCTTTGCCACGGGGGCGAGGCAATTGGTAGTGCAGGAAGCGTTGGAAACGATGTGGTGCTTGGCCGGATCATAGACCTTGTCGTTTACCCCGAGCACCACGGTGAGATCTTCACCCTTGGCAGGCGCGGAAATGATGACTTTCTTCACCGATCCGCGCAGGTGCTTCTTCGCATCAATAGCATCGGTAAATCGCCCCGTGGATTCAACAACCACTTGCGCGCCTAAGCTCGACCAATCGATTTCAGCCGGATCTTTGATGGCGAAAACCCTGATTCTTGTGTCGTCAACGTAGACGCTATCGTCGTCTGCCCGGATCTTGTGGTGGAGTTGTCCAAGAATGGAGTCGTATTTCAGAAGGTGAGCCAGCGTTGTGGTGTCGGTTAAATCGTTTGCCGCGACAAACTCAATGTTGGGGTTATTCAGGCCGGCGCGGACCACATTACGCCCGATGCGTCCGAAGCCGTTAATTCCTACTTTAATTGGCATTCTTTTATCTTAAGGGGCGAAGGTTTCGCGCACGCGCACGCGACACTCTACCGCGCCGTCGGAAGCGGCGGCGCAGTGGTGCCGCCAACGTTGGCATACGAATCTTTCACTTCCGTCACCTTGCCTTCGGTAAACTTGACGAACGTCATCTTACCGGGCGGGTCGCCGTAAACCCAGTTTTCCACTTCGTCGCCATCCTTCGTGTTCTCGCGGCTTTTGTTCTTGGGTTTACCCATAGCCAGCAGCACTTGATCGTGATCCATGCCCACAATGGCGCGCTGCTCTTTGATAGCCTTCTTGATTGGTTCGGGCAAACGGTCCGCGTATTGATCGGAGGCGGAATGCTTTTCAAAATCGAAAACGGACGCTAGCATGCCCCGGATTTCGACCGATTTTAGCGACGGAATCGGACCGGGAAACACCAGCACTACGCGCGAACCGTTCGCCGCCGGACCGTTCTGGTTAGTCGAAACGGGCGATGTGGGCCCGCCCATGCCAACTTCGACGTGGTCATACCAATGACCCGTACCCTTGAAGCCTCCATTGATATCGAGCAGTATCCGATTGGATTCGATTTTGACGTTGGTGATTTGGATTTGGTCGCCTAAGCGTGCTGCTGGACCAGTCTCGCGTAGCGCGTCGTCCCACTCGCCTTTGTCGTACTTGCCATCGCTATGAATAACGAGAGGCTTCTTGGCGTGCGGAAGAACGACTTTCATGGTGGCATATTCCGCATTGAGCCCGCGCTCAATTTCGACGCGCTCGTCGAAGCTGAGTTTATCCGCAAACAAGCTTGGGCAGAGAGCACAAAGGAAAAGAGCCGTGAAGCCTAAACTGCCTCCGGTTCGTTGAGACATGTCGCGATGGCTGCCTGTTGTGGACGCACGCGCGCGCGGTATAGTGCCAGGAAGAGAACTACGGCAAAGATCGTGGTGAGCAGACCGCCCTCGGGTCCATAAGCGCCGCCGCTCCAGAGAGGTGGTAAATCCCATTGGTAGAAGTACCTCGTTACCTCGATTGTAAGCCCGCTGAGATTGACGCCGAATAGAGGCAATACGGCGTTCCAACCAAAATGCATGCCAATGGGAAGCCACAGGTCGCGGCTGCGCAGAAAAGCACAACCCAGCAGCACGCCCCACAGGATGGTATTTAAGATTCCGAGTGCATTGGCGTTCGGATTGGAGGTGTGCACCAAGCCGAACAGTACACCCACCGGCACAACCGCGGCAAAGGGGCCGATTTTTTCCACTAGACATTGGAAGGCGTATCCGCGAAAGATCATCTCTTCGCCGGCTGCCGCGAAAAAGATGGTGATCAGGTAGAAGATCAGGCTTGGCCAAGTGAATTCGGAATGAGGCCGTAGCATCATATGCCCTTCGCCCACAAGCAAAGGCGCAAGCAAGAGAAGAGCCGCTGCCCCACCGCCCAAAGAGATACCGAACAAGAAGTGATTGGCTGAGGCGCGGGCCAGGCGCAAACCGATATCGACCAGAGGGCGACGATCAAAGATGGCCAGCGTGAGCACGTTGGCCGTGAGACCGGCGGCGGCTAGGCCGATGGTTCCGGCAATCTGCAAGCCGAAAAAAAGGTAGAGAAGTGGAATCAGATAGCGAACGGCGACAAAAACGGTCACGGCAAAGAAGCCGATACGGAGCAGGAGCCCGAGCGTAGTATCACCCGAGGCTATAGGGGGATTAGGCGAGGCGCGAGGCGGGGTCATAGCTTGAAAAACGATACTCCAATCGTAACCGTACCCGACTTTCGCGCCGATAATACTGGTATGGAGAAGACTTTGGATCGTCGCGGTGGCGACAGGCTACTTTGCGCTGAGCTGGTGCAGTTGATATGGCAAGACGAAGCAGGGCGAGAGCGAAGGCGGATCGCCAATTTAGAGGATATTTCGCTCACAGGCGTTTGTCTGCAAGTGGAACATCCCATTGCTGCCGGTACCGCTGTCGCCGTGCAATATGGCGACGGTGAACTATTAGGCACAATTCGCCATTGCCGGCTTCAGGATTCCGGCTATTTGCTCGGCGTCGAATTGGCGGAAGGATCACGCTGGTCGAGCCAGCATTACAAACCAGAGCATCTGCTCGATCCGAAAGATCTGGTGGATCAGGCAGAGTCGCGGCGGTGTATTGAAAAGACGAAGATGAATTGAACTTACGGTTCCTCGCTTCGTTGATAACAGCTCAAACGCACTGAGTTATTTGCTCGGCACACGTCGTCCGTGGCTGAAGCGACCTCACGGTATTCCAAATCACGATCGGACGACCGCAAAGTATGTTCGCGCCAGTAATTCAGACACGCCACTTGGTATGGGCGGGGTCCAGGGGTGTGCGACATAGAAGTGG
>PMSX01000369.1 GCA_003167495.1 Bryobacterales bacterium
CACCTTCGCCGGAATACGCACATCGATGAGAAATTCAATTTCAAAAGATACGCTCGGGTGGGAAGGCGAACCCTTCCCTGTCTGCAGCCGGCCACGAACAAACCTTTTTAGGCCGTCTTCCGCCACCCATCCCAGCGGAGACGTTCCTCCTCCGCAACGCCTGTACCCTTCTAATTGAGGCTGGACGTTCAAAACGCATAGTCTCGACCGGCAGGCCGTCGGGAGCGCCCCCGCAACGCAGCACGTAAAGTGCCAGGGGAGGACATGCGCCTCGGCGGTTTAGCCGTGATGCAACTTCCAGTGGGGAGTCGCGCCGTCTGAAACTTGATGAGCGCCGGTACAGGCTTGATAGCAGCATCGCGGGAGCCGAAATAGAGCAAAAGAAAGGTAACAAACTACATTGGACAACTTGGACAAACAACTGAAGTATTTCGTCGGCATCGATTGGGGATCGCAGAATCATCGCGTCATAGTTATGACTCATGAGGGGCGGATGATCGAGCGATACGACGCGGCACACAGTGGCAAGGATCTCGCGAATCTTGTTGATCGGATCCGCAAAACGTGCCCTGGCCCTGCGATCCAAACGGGGATCGCGCTCGAAGTTTCCTGGGGCGCACTTGTTGAGACCCTCGCAGAAGCCGGGTTTTCGGTATTTTCAATTAACCCGAAGCAATCAGACCGCTTCCGGGACCGTCACACAGCTGCAGGCGCGAAAGACGATTCTCGGGACGCACTAGTACTGGCCAGCGCCTTGAGAACCGACCCAAAGAGCTTCAAGCGCGTTCAAGTGGATGATCCTTCGACCATCCGTTTGCGCGAACTATCCCGCCTGGACCAAGAACTTAAGAATGATCTTCATCGAGCAGCGAACCAACTTTGGGAACAGTTACACCGTTATTTTCCGCAAATGCTGAAGCTCAGTTCTGGCGCGGACGACCCCTTTGTTTGGGCGTTATTGAGCGAGGCTCCAATGCCCGCCAAAGCGG
Source organism: Bryobacterales bacterium (assembly GCA_003167495.1). Lineage (GTDB taxonomy): Bacteria > Acidobacteriota > Terriglobia > Bryobacterales > Bryobacteraceae > Bog-105. Next base: position 990 of record PMSX01000369.1, read on the forward strand.
CAAAGCTCAAGGTGTCCCGCGTTGGGCAGATTTTGAAGTCTCACAGGATTCGCCGTTTTACAGCCGATCAGGTTGTCACCATCTTAAAAGAACCTTCTCTTCAACCAGCCCCAGGCGCTGCCGAAGCTGCGAGTGAACACGTTCTATTGCTGCTTCCTCGCCTCGCTCTACTGAACGAACAAATTAGAGATGTCGCGCGCCGAACTGCAAAACTACTAAAGGACTTTCCGCAAAACGCGGATCTCAATGGCATCGTTCCTGAACATCGCGACGTCGATCTTTTGCTTTCTCTGCCAGGATTAGGACCAACGATTGCATCCACCATTCTCGCTGAAGCACCCCGTCCTATCCGCGAAAGAGACTACGACGCGCTCAGATGCTATGCCGGAAGTGCCCCAGTTACGAAGCAAAGTGGAAAGCGACGGATCGTCAGCATGCGACGCGCGTGCAGCGAACGGGTCCGACAAGCAGTTTTCCATTGGTCTGGCCGGAGCATCATGGTTGACTCGCGAAGTCGGCAGCACTACGATAGGCTGCGCGCCGCTGGACATGGCCACGCAAGAGCGTTGCGCGGAGTGGGAGATCGTCTGCTTGCAGTGCTTACGGCAATCCTGCAATCCGGGAGACCTTACGATGCCAGTCTACGCGGAACCTCTACGAGCACTTTAACCAAGCCAGCAGGTCCATCGAACGCGAGTTACAAAATCGGCAAACACTAGCCAACAGTCGGTCTATTTCCTTACAACGCCGTCTGTCCGGGGTGGCAGTTCAAAAGGCAGATCTCACCATACCCGACTACACAGCCGCGTGAAGCTTCCCAGAATGCGACTTCCGGATAATGCACCCGACGAAAAAGGTCCCGCCTAATCATTCGCTCCTTGACCTTCCCTTTCTTGAGGGCTCGAATGGATCAAACCCAATTAGACCCAACTTCGCTAAATCTCGTTCCTATTTTGTATTTGGGGCGCAGTCGGTGCCCAATTTTAGAAATCGGGCAAACCTCTAGGCTGACCCCTTCTTCATGTTTCAGGTCGAATAAATAAACGTTTTCAAATAGAGAGTTTAGGGTTTGCTTCGAGAAGACCTCGCCCAGTCTCGTCTCGATACGCCGGAAGAAAACTCACCCGGCGACTTCATTCCCTTTCGCCCATCACCATTGCAAGAGCTGAAAGCGAGACTAATTGGTACACTCGAGCCGTTCCGTCGGCACCAGCCGTCACAACTCGCTGTCCATCCGGCGAGAATGCTGCACAAAACGCAAAACCCTTATGACCGTCAAGCTTGGCGAGAGGTTGGCCATCAGTCGCCGCATTCCATATACGTGCCGTTCCGTCCTGGCCGACCGTCACTACTTGCTCGCCATCCGGCGAGAAAGCTGCATGAACGACAAGCCCGAGGGTACGGAATACGGCCAGGGGACGGCCATTCACAGCATTCCACACCCGAGCTGAACGGTCGTGACCAACCGTCACAACTCGCTGTCCGTCTGGCGAAAAACTCGCCTGCACAACAAAATCTGTGTGGCCCTCAAGCTGGATAGGCCTCTGCCCACTTTCCGCGATCCAAACCAACGGTGTCTTGCTGTGATCGAGCGTTACAATTCGTTTGCAATCTGGCGAGACCTCAATAGATTCGGCATCCGCTATCGGAGCTTCAAATTTGCTCAACAGTCGCCCGCTTCTCGGGTCCCACACGCGGCCAGTACCGTCCTGGCTGGCAGTCATGATACGTTGGTTATCCCAAGAAAACGTAGCCTGCAAAACAGAACCCATGTGGCCGATGAGTTTGACTCGAACCTCACCGTTTTCCGCGTTCCAGACCTGTGCCGTCCCGTCCTGGCTGGCAGTTATAATACTGTCGCCATCGGGCGAGAAGGCGGCTTCATTCACAATCCCGCTATGGCCTACTAGAGTAAGCAACAACTGGCCATTCTCCACACTCCAGACACGCGCGGTTCTGTCAGGGCCAGCCGTCACGACGCGTCGGCCATCGCGCGAAAAGGCGCAGTGGGAGACGGATCCCTGCAGGTGGGCGAGTATTTGGCCATTAGACGCATCCCACGCCCGTGCCAAAGGAGGCGCGCCGACTATCCCGTCATTGCTGACAGTCAAGATGCGCTTTCCGTCTGGCGAAAACGCCGCTTTAGAAACTGATTTCATATTGTCTCGAAGCTGAGCCAGTAGTTGACCGTTGGTCATACTCCAGATCCGCGCAGTAAGGTCCTGACTGACCGTTAAGATATGCTGCCCGTCTTGGGAAAAGGCCACCTGATATACAGAATCGCTGTGGCCACCTAACTTTGCTATTACTTGTCCGGTCGCGGCGCTCCATACTATCGCGGTTCTGTCCTGACCGCAGGTTACGATATACTGGCCATCCGGCGAGAATGCCGCCTGAAGGACTAAATCCAAGTGGCCTTTCAGCTTTCTCAACGGATTCCCATCATTGGCATTCCAAACCTGAGCTGTACTATCCAGACCGACAGTTACGATCCGCTGACTGTCTGATGAAAACGCAGCCTGTGAAACGGTACCCTCTAATCGGGTTAGCATTCTACCGGTTTCGGGATTCCAGAGCATAGCCGTATTGTTATCGTTTACTGTTAATACGACTTTGCCGTTTGGCGAGAATGAGGACTGCAGGATAAGACGTCCGTGGACATCTAGCTTGCATAGCAGTTGCCCATTTGCCGCATTCCACACGCTCGCGTTGCTGTCAAGTCCCGCCGTGAGGATGCGCTTTCCGTCCGGCGAAAACGCAGCATGGAAGATGGACCCGGAGTGTCCTTCCAGTTTCAATTGAAGCAAGCCGCTCTCTCCATTCCATACCCGAGCTGTTCCGTCTTCGCTGCCGGTCACGATCCGCCCACCATCAGCTGAAAACTCTGCATCTCGAACAGCCACATTGTCGCCTTCCAGTTTCGCTATTAGATGGCCATTCTCGGCATTCCAAAGCTGTGCTTCCTGAGGCGCGCGATCTCCGCCAATTGTCAAGATGAGATGCGAACTGGGCGAGAATACGGCCCGCTCAAACATGATTGTTTGAGAGTCTAACTTGAGTAATCGCAGCCCGTCCTGTACTCTCCATTCCTGAGCTGTATAACCGCTTGTAGTCACGATACTCAAGCTGTCAGGCGAAAACACGGCCGATTGAAAGACAGCTGGTGGGTTGTTCTCCAATGTTCCCAATGGCTGAGGGAAAGTATGAGCAATCGCAAGCCGCGCCTCTGAGGTCCTCGCCGTTTTCCAACTGGTCATCGCTAGATTCAACGCCGCAGGCTGGTCCTGCGAGAGAATCTGTTCGCCTTGAGCTGCCAGAGCTCGAGACTCGGCGAGCTTTTGTTGACGTATCGCTTCATTGCGTTGGGCGATAGCTTCATGCTGCCCATAAAGCGCCGCTACAGCTAGCGCGAGACTCACGAGAACAGCCAAGTAGGCGACCGCGCGATTGGTGCGGTACACTCTCACGTCGTCTCCGTCCAATAGATCCTTGGATCGTCCCAAAACGGTGGCGGCGATGTCAAGAATTGCTTGGCGAAATTGAAGGTGTCGCAGGGAAAGCTTTTCGTTACTCCGAGCCCAGCGGAAATCGACCCAGAGTGGCTCATTCTGAAATTGCTTGCGGCAATTCTGTGGTAACGCCGTAGTTAGGGCCCAATCAAAGTCTTGCGCTTTGTCTGACCAAACGACCTCGCCGTCCGTTAGGAGAATCAAAATGGTCGAAGCTGAACGATTAGCTAACCACCAGGTGAGTTCCTTTTGCACCCAAGGAGACGCAGCTGCTGCTGCTGACGCCATTAGCAAAAAATACTCAGACTGCGAAAGCGCTGCCTCTATTGCTGGCCAGAGTGATGGTGTTGCAGACAAGCTTGTCTTGTCGCGGAAAATCCACATAGTCCGGAGTCGGTACCATGGCTTTGCCAACCCGTGGAGAGCCGACTGAACTGCCGGAGCTAACCTTCCATCTGCTGCATGACTGTACGATAAAAACCCGTTATATCGCATAGATGAACTTGGAGTATTCTATCGCGTAGGCAAAAACGCGTATCGAGGCAGACTACATCTGGAAAATCGACTTCTATCCTCGTGATCGCTGAAGGACCAAAGGCGGGGGTTTCGAAATGATGGTGTATGCGGCCCTAAATGTGCCAGAAACGGCGTTAACCGGCCAATGTGTGCCCATTTTTAGGAGGGGTTGAGTTTCCTTGTTTGAGAGAGGATTTTAGCGATGCGATTGGCGAGGCGATCAAGAAGACGACGTGCGGAAGGATCGGTCACGTTGCGGCGGTAGATCTCCAGTACGTGCTGAGCAGCCATCAAAGAGTCAATCAAGCCTGATAAGTCTGCGCGCGGTGCTAAGTCGGAGGAGATGCTGCGAGACGGTGCTAAGTGTCTGGGATGAGAGAGGGCCAAGTGGAACTCGCGCTGGAGATCCTGTTGGGTGATCTCGAGATACTGCAAAGTCATATGGGGACTCTTGTGGCCGAGGAGTTTCATCACAGCGGCGAAGCTGACGCCGGCACGCAACATCTCCGTTCCGTATGTGTGTCGAAATTGGTGCGGGACGAGGCGGGCTGGAATGCCGACAGCGGCGGTGACTTCTCGGAAGGCGGCGCGCAGTTTGCGCTTCAGCAGGTAGCGGCCGCGAGGCCCAGGCAATAGGAGACGACCGGATTTGGGCGCGGTGGGAGGCCGCAGCGAACGGATGCGTTCGACTAGTTGACAGACCACAGCATCCACTGGCACCCAGCGTTCCCTTTTGAGTTTTCCGAGCGGCACGTGGATGGCCCACTGCCCGGGGCCGACTAGGCGCAGGCAATCGAAGGAGAGATCGACACCTTCGCCGATGCGCATCCCGGTGTGACGCAAAAGCAACAAGGCATTGCTAAGCAAGTCATCGCGGCGCAGTAGTTCCTGCTGGACTAATTGATCCTGTTCGGGCGTCATCGGGCGTGGCAGATGCTGTTCCTTGCGGGGCACATCATCACGACCGAGCAGATGAGCCAGCTCAGGGAGATCCTGTGTCCAGGCGAGTTCTTCCAACAGGCGGCGCAGGCAAATCACGCGGTACATGCGTGTGATGGTGGCGAGCGGCGGGGTATGTGACCGCAAGAAAGCGAGCCAGGCGAGGATATGGGGATCGCGGCGCAGTTGCTTGAGAGAGCGAACTTCTGGATACTGCGTGCCGAGATACGTCAGGAAAAGTCGCACGGTTCCGCGATAGGAGGTGACGGATGCATCACTCAGCGAAGTCGTCACAGATTCCACGGCTGGTGCGAAGAACTTCGTCAGCGGATGCGTGGGGAGCGGAAGGCGTTTTGATTTCATGATTGCTTCGGCGGAGTGGGCCGAGTGAGTTGCGCCACTGCGCGCGTGTATTGCTCCCAGACATCCTGTGGAGTCAGATGAAGATAGACCATCGTGGTCTGAATCTGTGCATGTCCCATGAGATGCATCAGCGCCGGCAGACTAATACCAGCCCGCAGCATGTCGGAAGCAAACGTGTGTCGAAAGCGGTGCGCGTTGGCTTTCCTCACGCCAGTGGATTGCCGGTGATGACGAAACAACGAACGTAGACCGGCCGCTGTCATGCGATGGCCGCGAGAAGGTCCTTTGAGAGAGACGAATAAAGGTAGGCCACACTGCGGAGGCCGTTCCAAGTACAGGTAGTGATCGAGCAGCTTCACGGAGTCGCGATCCAAGGGCAGCACGCGGATCTTTTTGCCCTTGCCGGGAACGCGGATCTGCAACTCCTGGAGCTGGAGGTCCTCGTGGTTCAGGGCTAGGACTTCACACGATCGCAAGCCATGCAGTACCATCAGGCCCACAATGGCCAAGTCGCGCGAGCTGCGAAAACTGTGCCAGAAGCGATGGACCTCCTCGATCGACAAGGGCACAATCAAGCGTTTGGGCGTTTTCACCCGCAGCTGAGTCAGCGCCGGACGTAGCCGTCCATAGCCTAAGCGTGATTGCCGCCAGTACCAGTGCTGAAAGCCGGGTGCCAACAAAGGGGGAGAGTCAGGAAACTTGAGTCGCATGGCACGCTCGATGGTTCCGACTCGACGATTGATGCTCGCGGCCGCGGGCGCGGGATGCTGGTCGACTTGGCAGCGAATATAGTCGAGGAAAGTGGACTCCGTGAGCGCCTCTTTAGTGATCGCGGCCGTCTTATGTGCAGCGGCCCACCAGCGGAGAAAATGCAGTAAATCATGGGCGTAACTACGCAGTGTGGTATCAGCCACGCCGCGTACTCGCTGCTGGTCGAGGAAGCGATTGATCCACTCCACTTCCCGGCCGCTCTGCTCGATCACGCGAAACGGGCTGTGCGCGTTACTCAGTTTGCGCTCTTCAGCGACACGAAATCTCATAGGCAAGCTCGCTCCAATAAGCAGCGAAACTCTTGAGCACTCCCGCCACTGACAAAGAAGCTGTTGGGATCGTGACCAGCGGGCAGTTCGATCCGCCGCGTGTTGATTCCTGCGGTTCGCAAACGCTGCGACAAACTCTGTGCCGCTTTCTGACCGCTTCCATTGGCATCGGAATCGAAGGCCAGGTACAGCATGCGACGCTTGCCACTGCACTCGTTGTCCGCACACAACTGGCGGAACTGCAGCGCATTCAAGTGAGTCCCCAGAGCGCAGGTAACGTTGTGGAATCCGGCCTGCCAGAGCACGGCCAAGTCGAAGAGACCTTCTACGAGAATGATCTCTGGATGATGACGAACTTTCTGCCAGGCATACAAGCCGCCTTTGCTCCCCGGCAGAAAGCGGTGCGGCACAGCGGCGCCAATGCTGCGCCCGTACAGATTCTCTTCCAGGGGAAACACGATCCGATGACTATAGGTGTCGTATCCTTCGGCGTTGACCAGACCAGCCTGCTGAAGATCTGAAAGTGGGTATCCCAAACTGTTTAACCAAGTACGTAAACAGCGGCCGGGAGCATAGCCAATGCGCAGTTCCTCGATGACTTCGGCCTGTAAGCCGCGGTGCATCAAATAGGCGCCCGCCTCAACGTGGCGCTGTAAATGGAGCTGGTAGAACTTAGCGACGTCCGGCAGCAGAGATCCGAGTCCGCTCCAATCCCGCAGAAGTGCCATGGCTTCTGCAAAGCGAACGCCGTGATACAGCTCGGCGAGACGAATCACGTCGCCACCGCGGCCACAGCCGTAGCAGTAGAACAGATTCTTGCTGGGATCGATCAAAAAGCTAGGCTGATGATCGGCGTGTAGCGGGCATAGACCCAACAGTCGGCCACCAGCCGACCGTCGGGCTGGCTTCCAACCTTGTCCTTGTAAGTAATCCAACAGTGGGATCTGCTGTTTGAGTAAGTCCGCCGCCTGCCAACTCATGGCGAGTTTGTCTCCAGCAGCAGAATACGGCTGGCGGCCGGCCAATCCCAGGTGAGGATGGTGGGTGCCCGCAAAAACTTCCCTACGCTAAGCCCCGACAAGCAGGCTTTTGCCTCAGACCACAGGCTGATCATTCTGCGCCAAGCCCAGCGACGTAGCGTGCTCGGATCGGGCAGACGAGTGGGATCTTTGCATAACGGCGTGGCCTGTTCCCACCTTTGACCCTCGTTGCAGACTGCGTCCCAGGCTTGTTGTCGGCAACGCAGCGTGTAATGCCCATAGGGCACCGACCAACTGGGCAGGACGGTGAACGTCGTGCGACACAGCGGGCATCGTCCGCGCCGTGCCCATATGCAGTCGTGCTGCTCGTCGTGCGCCGGCTTCCGCCGTTGTCCGTGTCCGATGATCGACCTTTGCCGACACAACGGACACCACCGCGGCAGTTGCTGGAGGCTAATCCGAGTTACCCCGGCACCGTCTTGTCATCGGCCGGCGGACATGAGATAAAAAGAATCATGGCTGGCGTGAAGGCCTGCCACTGGGTTCTCCTGCCAGGATTGGTCCGGTGACTGACCTTCACCCTCCTGGTGTATTCAATATCAAACGAAAAAAAGAATACTGCCTTTTCCCATTAGCGCCACCCTCTACTATTCGGATTGGCCGGTATAAACGGCGATATGGGAAGCTTCGAGATTGAGTTGCTCCGGATGGTCGCTCATCCGGAAACACTGGGCGCGGCAAAGTTTTTCGTCAGGGCCGTCGGCAAGGATTCGCCTATCTTTGGATTGCCACTTTGACTTAAAACGCATGTCGTCGAAGTGATGTTGGACAAAAGTCGCGTTTTGGAAGCTTCGAATAAAATCTCCGTAATCGGAAGATCCCGCTGTAAGAGCGCAGTGGTTATTGATAACGGGTTATCCCGAGGGCTCAGTAAGGCGTGGGTTGGTTTCAGCGAATCGCCGCAAACGGTCCTGCAGTCCTGAGTGGCGCAAGCGCGTGTTGTTTTTGCGGATGGCAATCCGGAGTGCTTTGGGCTCGCCGACTACCATGACAAGCCGTTTACCACGGGTGATGCCAGTATAGATCAAATTTCGTTCGAGAAGCATGTATTGCTGCATCGCCAGCGGAATCACCACCACCGGAAACTCCGATCCCTGCGACTTATGAATACTGATCGCGTAAGCCGGCGAGATCTCGTCCAGCTCGCCAAAATCGTACGCTACGAGGCGCTTGTCGTATCGGATCATGATCTCGCGTTCTACGAGATCGATAGAAACAATTTGGCCGATGTCGCCGTTGAATACTTCTTTGTCGTAATCGTTCTCTGTCTGGATTACTTTGTCGCGCACGCGGAATCGGTAGCCGAACCGTTCGATCTCCGGTTCGCCTGCCCGGAGCGGATTGAGCACACCCTGCAGCCGCTCGTTTAGTTCGCGCACCCCAACCGAACCGCGGTTCATCGGGCAGAGCACCTGCACATCGGCGATGGCATCTAAACCGAATTTCTGCGGAATCCGGCGCGCTACCAGCTCGATCACCAAGTCCCGGATCGCGTCCGGTTCAGTTCGCCCCAAAAAGTAGAAATCAGATTCTCCTTTGCCCAGCGTCTCCGGCATTTCGCCGTTCTTGATGCGGTGCGCCGTGGTTACAATATGGCTCTCGGCGGCTTGGCGGAAGACCTCAGTCAGACGGACCACCGGCACCGTTCCACTGTCGATGATGTCACTTAGCACATTCCCCGGGCCGACCGACGGCAACTGATCGACATCGCCGACCAAAATCAAACCGGCCCGGGAGGGCAGCGCACGCAACAGGTGGCTCATCAGCGGAACGTCCACCATCGAGCTCTCATCCACGATCAGTAAATCGCAGTCGAGCGGATTGCTTTCGTTTCTGGCGAAGCGGCCGGTGCCGGCCTGCACTTCCAGCAGGCGATGAATGGTCTTGGCCTCGGCCCCGGTGCTCTCGGTCAGCCGCTTTGCGGCGCGGCCCGTGGGAGCGCAAAGCAAGCACCGTACTTTCTTCGCTTGAAGAATCGTAATAAGTGAACGGACCAGAGTCGTCTTGCCGACTCCCGGTCCACCTGTGATCACCGATAGACGATGACCGAGCACTTCGCCTAAAGCTTCGCGTTGGCTCGCCGCCAGGTGTTTGCCGGTACGCTCCTCACACCAAACCACAGCTCGGTCAAAATCGACGGTAGGAAAAGCCGGGATCGATCGCGAAAGCTGCACGATGCGTTGCGCGATCTCCCGCTCGGCCCGTGCCAGGTGAGGCAGAAAAACCAGATCTTCGGTACCGATTCGTTCGAAGACAAAGTCGCCCTTGGTCACCATCTGGCTGAGCGCCTGCTCGACCACAGGTTCGGCAATCTCCAGCAGTTGTACGGCTTTGGCCAGCAATCCAGCGCCCGGAAGAGCGCAGTGGCCGTCCTGGGTCGCCTCCAGAAGCACATGCCGGAGACCGGCACAGGCCCGATAAACCGAATCCCGCGGGATTCCCAACTTTTGCGCCACCTCATCTGACGTCTTGAACCCAATGCCCGGAATGTCTTCCGCCAGGACATAAGGATTCTTTCGGACTTTCTCAATTGCCTCCGCGCCATACATCTTGTGGATTCGGACCGCGCGGCTCGTTCCCACTCCATGCGCATGCAGGAACAACATGATATCCCGGATCGCTCGCTGATCACTCCATGCCTGCGCGATTTTCAGCTTGCGCTTGGGGCCAATGCCTTCCACTTGCTCCAAGGAATTGGGCGTTTTCTCGATGACTTCGAAAAGCTCTTCACCGAACCGCGCGATCAGCTTCTTGGCATACACCGGACCAATGCCTTTGACCATGCCGCTGCCCAGGTACTTCTCCATGCCCTCTCGTGTGTTCGGTGGCATGGTTCGCAGTTGGAACGCTTTCAGTTGCCGGCCATGGTCTTTATCGACAACCCAATCGCCTTCCGCCGTCAGCCACTCGCCCGCCGAGACGGTCGGCGCCGAGCCGACCACTGTGACCAGATCGCGGTGGCCCTCCGCCTTCACTTGCAAAACACAGAATCCGGTCTCTTCTGAAAGAAAAGTCACGCGCTCGATTAGCCCTGTAATTTGATAGCCACTCGATCCGCGAGAAGAAGCAGACATGAATCAATCCGATTGCTCTTCATTGTGCCAGCCGTGGCCCTCAGGAGGCGCGCCTCACGCTCGCGGCAACGGAGCAAACAAGACACGATCCATCCAACAGCATGAAGGACCGCAGCAAGCTAGGATCATTGCTCCAACCGAAAAGCGATTGGGTTGTACTGATGATTTGATTTTCTTGGGGCGACCGGAGTCGCCCCGCCATTCCGGCCCTCGAATCGGCGCTCAGGTCGCATCCCTGCGGAGCCTTATCCTCCGTTCGAGTCATTCCATCTTAATTCAAAATGAAGCATTCTGGCGCAAAGGCGTTAAATCCCAGGGGTTCGGGGACAGCGTCCCCGCCTGAAAGAAAAATGGGCCGTACACATTAATTCCTCAGATTTTACTTGCGTCACGGGTGGGGAGTCCTCCTCCTTAAATGTGTGGGCTCCGCCCAAGGGAATCAACCCGCCTTGCCCGCCAGACGGCAAGGCGACGGACTGTCGTTGTCAATGGAGGACGCTACTGGATCGACCCGTGAAACACTCGCGATATAGCGACGAGGATACCGACCAGAATCGGAACTCCGACGACAAATGCGCATACCCCAAGAGCCAATCCAAACAGGATTCGCGGTCCGCGAACTTTATAGCCATGCAGTTGCCGCACGTAGCGAAGCATCTGATGCTCTTCTTGTCTCGTCATCGTCTTGCTCTCCTTGCCAAAGCGCGGGAAATCGATTGACTTTCGTATCGCGTAGTTGCAACTCCACTGTATCTTACGCCCCGACGCGTCGTCCTGCCTTCACCACTCGCGCCAAAAGATACGGGCTTAAACACGCTCAGGGACTCCGTCCCTCGCGCGGGCAATAGTTTCCCCAGGATTCCTCCTTTCAGTCGTGCATCCCTTCGCTGCGCTACGCCGTTCCGCTTCGCTCCACGGTGGGCGATACCCCTCTATTGCCCTTGCTACCCCTGCTCTCGCCGGCGAGGCCTCGGGGCTGTTGGTTCACGCCAACAACCCACTTCCACTACCGAAAAGGACAAAACAAACCATGACTCTCCAAGATCTCCAAACCGTAGATATCCCGCTGAATAAACTCACCCTCTGGGATGAAAACGTCCGCACTACCGGAGCCGAAGACGGCCTCGACGAACTGATTGCCTCCATCACATCCGTCGGCTTGCTCCACAGCCTTGTCGTACAAAAGGCCACGCGCGGCCAGTATTCCGTCATCGCTGGCAAACGCCGCTTCCTGGCACTCTCGCAAATGGCCGACGCTGGCAACGTTAAACGCACCATGCCCGTTCCATGCCGAGTCGCCGCTCAGGACGCTGACCTCACCGAAATCAGCCTCGCTGAAAATGTTGTCAGATTGGAAATGTGTCCCGTTGCGGAGCTGGAAGCATGGCTCAAAATGATCCACTCGGGCCACTGTGTCGCCGAGATTGCCGCCCGATTCGGCGTCACCGAAGCCGTAGTGAACCGCCGCCTGGCCCTCGCCAGAGTCAGCCCCGTTTTGCTCGAACTCTACCGCGCCAATGAAATCGATCTCGACGTCCTACAAGCATTCACCCTGACCGACAACCACGCCATTCAAGAGCAGATCTGGAACGACCTCCAGGAATGGGATCGCAATCCAGAAGCGATTCGTCATTTGCTGTCGAACGAGGACATCCCCGCCACCGACAAGCGCGCCAAGTTTGTTGGACTCCCAGCTTATGAAGCCGCCGGTGGAGTTGTCAAACGCGATCTCTTCTCCGAAGACGAAGAAGGTGCCTACATTGTCAACGCGCCCCTGCTCACTCGTCTAGTCGATGCAAAGCTGCAAACCCTGGCCACCCTGGCGAACGCCGATGGATGGAAGTGGGTCGAAGTTCAGCCGCAGACCGACCACCAAGCCCTCGGCAAGTTCCGCCGCATTCGCGCCACGCCTTCACCCTTGCCGCCCGAAGATGCCACACGCGTGGAAGAACTCGAACAGAAGCTGACCGAGATAGGCGATCAGATGGAGAACGATCCCGATGCCGACAGCGATGCCCTCGACGAGCAAGCCGAAGAAATCCAAACGCAAATCGCCGCCATCCAGGAACAACAAGTCCCTTCTTTTCCTGCCGATACAAAAGCCAATTGCGGAGTCGTCGTCACCATCGGCCATAATGGCGAAGCCCAACTGATTTACGGACTCTTGCGAAAAGAAGATGCCATTCAACTCAGCGCCGACCACACCAACGAAGTTGCTGCTGCCGCAGAGCCGACCACGGAACATCCGCAACCATATTCCGCCGTGTTGGTCGAAACTCTGACCGTGGTCAAAACTGCCGCCATCGCCGCCGAACTCAGCCAGCAGCCCATCATCGCCCTGGCCGCAGCCGTTCATGCGCTGGTTCTCAGTCAATTTGGTCTTGATCTGAAACTCTATGGGACCAGAGGCAGTATCCAGATCAGCACCACGCAACCGAATCTGTCCGAAGCGGCAACCTCGAAGGCCGTCCAGTCTCTCGAAGAACAGCGCAACGCCTGGTTCGCTCGATTTCCAAAGACGCCGCATGCCCTATTCGCTTGGTGTCTGGCCCAAGAGCAACAAACCCTTCTAGCCCTGCTTGCCTTCTGTACCGCGATCAGCCTGAACGCGGTCAAGACCAAGAACGATTCTTGCGCATCCCGGCTTCAGCACGCCGACGCCGTCGCTACCGCCCTCAACATGGACATGCGGAAGTGGTTCACCCCGACCGCTGAGAACTTCTTCAGCAAGGTTTCCAAAACCCGGATTCTGGAAGCAATGACCGATGCCGGGAAGGCGCCAAACTCAAACGCCCCAGCGCAACTGAAGAAATCCGCCCTGGCCGAACTTGCCGAAAAGGCAATCACCGGAACGGGTTGGTTGCCGGAACCCGTCCGAATTCAAGACGTAGCAAAAGAGGTCGAAGAAACCGAGGAACTCTCAGCCGACTAGGAGCATCACACGGAGGGGCGATAATGTTTCGCCCTTCCAACTCTTTGGAAGCTCACCATGCGAACTCCCTTTGAACTGATCCAGTACAAGCAATGGGTACTTTGGCGCAAGGCCGAAGTAAATGGCCGCGCCACCAAAATCCCCATCTCACCGTGGACCGGCAAAGCCGCCGCTTCCGATAGACCGCGGACTTGGAGTTCCTACCGCCACGCGCGTTACGCTTGCCACCTGTATCAATGCGACGGCGTGGGCTTCGTCTTCACCGACGCCGATCCATTCTGCGGTATCGACCTGGACCACTGTCGCGACAATGATGGAACCATCGCGCGGGCAGCTTTGGATTGGATCAAGCGATTCGGCAGTTATGCGGAGATATCGCCATCTGGCACTGGCGTTCACATTCTGATCAAGGCGAACCTGTCCGGGGGCGGCCGCCGCACAGGCGGAGTCGAAATGTACGATTCTGGCCGGTACTTCACCATCACCGGAAACCGCGTTCCTGCGATGCCGTTAGCGATCCTCAATCGGCAGGATGTGCTCGACCAGCTGAGTGCGGAATTCTTCCCGATTCAGCCCCACAAGCCGAGTGTAAGCCACATTGCAGTTGCATCAGGGCTGTCGGATGATGAACTCATTGAACGCGCCGCGAACGCCCGGAACAGCGAACGATTCAAACGATTGTGGGCCGGTGAAATCTCTGATTACAACAACGACCACAGCCGAGCGGACCTGGCATTGTGTGGCATGCTCGCGTTTTGGTGCGGCGGCGACACCGACCGCATTGATCGCCTATTCCGTCGCTCTGGTCTCATGCGCGAGAAGTGGGACCGCCGCACTGGCGACAGCGCTTACGGATCAATCACAATGAGGGCAACTGTCGCCGATTAGCCCAACCTGTGCGGGGTGGGAAATTTCGACTGGCAGCAGACGCCAACTATAGTGGACTTACCGGCAACCTGAATGCTTGATTCTTCGCCTTAACCGTCGACGCAGTGACGTCTTTTGTCTAGGCGTCCGATGCAATCTGTCAATAGCACTCGTGTTTCGTGAAGCTGTCCAAGATTCGACCTTGTTTCGGCCAAACTTTCGGCGGGCCCTAGCATGTTAATCTTATTAACAATTGCGTGGGCTGCGCAGGTTCGTATCGTGAAGGGAGGCCGTATGTCGGATCCAGCAGTAGTTTCGCTAGCGAGCGTCGGGTCGGCTGCGATTAGCGAAGCAATAAAGTTTCTTTTTCAGCAAACCGGTGAACTGCTAAAGCATTGGCGCGAGAAAGGGGCCAAATCGACGGAAGTTACGAGCCGACCCCAAATAGTCGAGCTCCCCCCAGCCTTCGAAGGGCAACTGCTGGACCTTCCAGTTAACTTCGATGCTCTCTCGCGCTTAGAGCCTCAGTTACTAGCGCTCTATAAAGATTTGTCTTTATATGCAGCCGACGTTCTGTCTACGGATGGTAGTCCAGACTTAATGCGGAAGGTCGATACGTTGCGTAACGCGCTTGAGCTTATTTTGCGTCAGCAACTCACGCTGAAGGGCGAGCATCGGCCTTCTGCAGGTCTGCCCCTCGTCGGCAATATTCGAGCGGATGTTATAGCGGGCGAGGCGACCGGGGTTGATGGAGCAGGTCTTCTGTCGGGGCCAGTATCCGGTGAGGTGCAGGCTGGACGGGTAGAACAAGGAGCAAAAGTAACCGGTACGCGATGGACCCGGTGAAGGGTGTGCAGTAGGACAGTATAACGTGTCTGGAGATGGCAAAGTTCTTGGATCTGTTCGAGTTGGCGACGCGCATAACTCGACGATTATTGGCGTCCAGATTCAGTGCAATTCAGAGGATTCCGACCTGCGAAGGAGAGTCCAAGAAGCATTAAGTAAATCTGCCAAACTTAACGAACCTGTTAGCGATTCCCGATCGATATTCCTTATCCCTCCTTTACCGCATCACTATGTCCCCCGCAACGACCTCTTAACCTTGGCGGCCAACCGCGTGCTCGAAAAAGGCGATCCCGGCTGTTTAAGGGTTCAAGTTCTTCATGGCTCAGGTGGGAGCGGCAAGAGCACCCTAGCCAAAGCGTTGTGCTACCTACCTTCGGTCAAGCAGAACTTCGAGATTATCCTGTGGGCGGACCTTGGTATTGACGCAAAACCGATCGAGGTGGTAACTCGCTGGGTCAGAATATTAGGAGAGGCCAGTTTTCAACCAAGTTCGCTCCAAGAAGCGTCTGACCGCCTTCGGGCCCGTTTGGAGGGTCGAAGATCTCTTCTTGTTTTGGATGATGTCTGGTCTGCGAGTGATGCCGAGCCATTCTTGATCGGCTCAGAGTTCGCGCTACTGTTAACCACTCGAAAGGCTAGCGTTGCAGATGATCTGGCCGCCCCTATTCTTGAAGTCGATTCAATGTCACAAAGCGAGGCTCTTGACCTTTTGCAGCATTGGTTGGGGCGGACCCTTCGATCCAACGAGGCCTCGAGAGCCAACAAATTAATTGAGTCGGTTGATTATTTGCCACTTGCATTAGAACTAGCAGGCGCGCTCCTCGCGAGAGGATCGGATTGGGAACAGACGCGGCTCGCATTTGAGGCGGAAGCCGCAAATGTAACTAGGCGAAATTCTCAGATTTCCCGCCAACTTGCTAAGATCCTTGGCTGTATTAAAACAAGTGTAAACGAGCTACGCCGAAGCTCCAATACGGCATGGGAGCGATTTGCACATTTGGGGCTGACCGCGCCCGGAAGCGCCATCACGCTAGAAATGGCTAAGACCTTTTGGGGAACGTCCGCGTCGGACGCTGATCTTACGTTGCAGCAACTGCAGGATGATGCTCTTCTTCAGCGAACGTCGAACGGTTGGCATATCCATGACGCGATACGCGATGTTGCGCTCGGAATTCTGTCAAGTGATCCCCCTGCAGGGCTTGGGGTGCCTCTAACGTTAGCGCATGAGACATTCCTAAATTGCGCGGGCTGGTCGAGAGGATTAGGCTCGCGTAGTCCCTTGGCGAATGATAGTTACGTTGTCAACCATCTCACCTGGCACCTAGAGATGGCTGGCGCTGTAGACAGCATCCATGAGCTTCTCGGAGAATCGAATGATGAAGGGGAGTGCGCCTGGTGGAGTTTGTTGAACTCACGAAATCAGGTAGATATTTTCTTGGCCGATGTCGACCGAGCTTCCAGGCTTGCGCTGTCTAGCGAAAATTCATTTCCGCTGTTGTACCGATATGCGGCGATTCGGGCCTCTCTAGCGACGATGGTTCAGTCAATCGCACCACAGGTTCTTAGGAGTTTGGTGCGCAATAATCTCTGGGATTTCAATCAGGGATTTGCGGTGGCCAAACAGATTCACAGGCGCGAGAAGGCGGCGGCGATGTTTACGGATCTTGCAGAACTGTCATTCCATCGAAGCGATCCCAGATCACTTCAGCGTGCGATTCTTGCTGCAATGGACGCCATTCCCGGCATCCAAGATGTCGCGACAAAGGCGAGACTCGCCGCACGCCTGTGTTGTATTGCGAGCGCAGACGCGAGCATGCTGTTTTATTCCCTTGTCGTGGAATGGCTTGTGACTGCGTCGTCAGGTATCTCGGAACAGCGTTGGAGATATTCTGGGCTCGGGGAAGAAATCCCGAAAATTGTACTCCTCTTACCCGCCCATATTCAGGGTAGTGCCCTAACGGGGATCTTGAAAGGAATCAAAGGATCCAAGAGAGCCTGTAAGGTCGCTGAGTTCTTTGCGATGCGTTCTAACGAGGGTGCCGCTGATCGCGGTGCATGGGTCGCGGCTCTTAAAACTTGGTGCGAGCAGCGACTCGGTGAATCTGCTCAAAGCAAGACGTTTGAGGAGACGACCGCGGTCGCGGACTCAACCTCTCCGAACGACCCTTCCGACGCGGTCCATGGTCGAGGAGACCATTCGACTGCTTACGATTGTCGAACCAGTACCCAGGATTATGAAATGCCCAAGTCTCCGAGAGCCCTTGCATTGACGCAAGTGGCACTGTATAGCGGTTTCCCTGAGACACAGGGCACGGTTGGTTCTGGTTCGGTCGGCAGAACAGAAGACCGAGAATTTGAGGCGGACGAGGCCGCCTCACGCCAGGACATAGAGTTCGTTCTTATACGACTTTACCGGGAAGGTCTTTTAGGTGGAGCTGATATTTCGCCATACCTATCGGTACCTGCCTTCAAGAAGGAAATCCGCCAAGATGGTCAGAGCATTAGGGACACTGTGCGTGAGCTCCTCCAGTTGGGAGGATTATCAAGTCCATATGAGCAAGTGTCGGCACTAGCCGCTCTGAAGGAACGAATCGGGGACACCTTGAGGGCTGAAGCAGAGCAAATCGCGGTTAGTGCGGTAAAAAAGCTATGGGAGTGGGGCGTAGACCCGCTCGAGGTATTCGAGCAGATTGGAAATCTCATCTCAGCCGAAGCAAGAAGAGTTTTAGCGGAGGAGCTACAAGGGTTAGCTCAGCAGCCACGTGACGATGCAGGTTGGCATCTTGCGTCAGCCGCGAGGCTCTCCGAGCATCCCGAGACCTCATTGCTGAAGGAGGCCGAGAATCGCTTTAGAGCTTCGAATGACCGCGAAGCTAGAGACAAAACTATGGCACTCCTAATTGATCTCCTCGATCCCAGATCGATCAAATCCCTGATGGAGGGCTATCAACGAATTGACGATGAGATGGTAAGAACAAAACTGCGGTTCAAAGTGGCACCGCACCTGGGCACTCAGGCTTTCTTGGACGATATCGCGGATGGTGGTGGCAGCGAGAGATTACGGTCCTTGGCCAGGATGATGCGGGAACTGGTCGGGACTGTTGCGGAACCACAGCTCCGGAGCTTCGTTGAGGCTGCTGCGGACTTGGTCGGCGATTGGTGGGTCGTCGAAGCGCTAACGGATGTTTTGGTAGAGGTTTCCGACGAAGCAGTTATCCTCAAGGTTCTATCTGTTGCGAGAGATATCGGGCCAGCAGATCTGAGGTCACGACTCGCGAGCCGAGCGATCTATCGGCTAGCAGAATGCGGATTCATAGGGACTGCGCTGGCTTCAACGGTTCGAATTGAACTGGAGTCGGAGAGATGGGCAGGACTCGCTGATTCCGTCGAGCGTCTTGCTGCGAGCGGCCGCTTTCACGAAGCGAATCTCATTGCCGATATGATTAACGCGCGGGAAGAGCGTGGGAGAGCTCAGGCGTATATAAGTTTGCACCAAGCGCGAATAGGAAATCTAAGGGAGGCAGTGGAGCAGGCAAAGAAAGTTGCGTCGTTAAGCTGGCGAGAGTGGGTCGAGGCTCGTATCAGCAGCGCCTCGGAGAGTGTTCTTCCGGCAAACCCAGTGCACGCGTTCCCCTCGGCGTCGAAAGTTTCAGTAACTACGCCTCTGGGTTCGTGGGTAAAAAGCGTCGAGCTTGGAGTGGAAACGTATGCTGGCTGTCTTCCCCTGCTACAGTTCATCAAAACACACAAGTCAGGCCGCCCTCTAGCGGAGTTCTGGAGCATGGTTGACGCGAAAACGGGCAAACGCTTTTTCGATCATTGTGATGGAATGCTGCGTCTAGAATTGATGGAGGCCATGGGAAGAATAGTGCCTGTGCTGGGTGCTTATGGCAATCGAGATGATTTGATCGCACTTGAAGAAACAACGCGCAAGGTGGGACTTTGGTGGCCATGACGACATCCTAGCGGACTTCATTTCGGAAATTAAGTGGTTTTTCCACAGTTTGATGCATTTTGGACTAGGCCAGACGTGTTGCAACTGTGAAATGCTCAGGGAATGCGCGTGTAGATGAAATTTGTACCGAAGTCTACCAGTACACCGATCTGTTGGATCGTAATAACGGTACGGGACTCGGCGCCAGGATTATCGTATTTCGCTGAGTTGGACCTCGTTTGTTGACATGGCAAGCTCATGCTGCTTAGGGAACGGCAGAAGCTACGCTTACATCCATAAGAAGAGCATTATGCAAAAACAATCGACACGTTCAGAGCGAGCGGCTGACTTTCGTGCCAATCAAGTTGCGAGCGAATCGCGGGCCATTTCCTCGGCATACTTCTTCAGATATTCCGCCGCTTCTTTCCGTTCTGCTTCAATGGCATCTCTCCGTTCAAGAACACGCCTTCTAGGAAACCAGTCAGCTATCGTGCTCAGCATCAAGCCGGTCGGATTGTCGAGCTTCCGATTTCGGTAGACCTCGACCGCCCGCCGCTTAAAGAAGACGCGTATCTCTTCCACCGTGGCGTCCGGAACAATCTCGTGCGCGCCTTGCCAGATGCGCTGTAGCGCTCCCTCATCGAGATTGGCCTCCTGGTCCATCTGTTCCGCAAACTTCAACGGGAATTCTTCGGGTTGAGTGGCCGCCGTCGTCGATTTTAGTTCATGAAAAAGTTCATGATTAAGTTCTTCCTTATATGCACCGCCGTTTTTGTCATCCTTTGCAGTCGATTCTGTCATCCTTTGTTCAGAAACGACGACGCCCGTGTCATCCTTTGCCGGACTAACCGATGTGGAAAGGATGACGCCGCTGGCATCGTTTTGCCCTACCGGTTCCGAAAGGATGCCAGTCCTGTCATCCTTTACGACATTGCCTCGCTGACGGGCCGCCGCCCGAAGCAAGTTCGCATTACCGGCGGCCGCACGCTGTTGAAGAACAGTGCACGACGAATGGGGACACGGCTTGCCCTCTGGATGTAGGTGGTACCAGATCGTCGCGTTGCCCCTGCCGCCGGCATCCCCTTTGGGTAAACATACCCAAGCACCGGCAATCAGCTCCGACCGGATACGTTGAACCTGCCGCTTGCTGACACCGCCTAACTCAGCGGCGAACTTCTCGTCCGTGAGATACACTTGGCCGTCATAAGGGCGCCGCGGATCACGCCCGTGATTAATATGATCGGCAAGCACTCGATATCCCAGTTGTGCCCGAGACGAAAGAGTTGACCCCACTACCTCCGATCCGTAGGCTTGACGAATCATGGTTGCTGGCGCCCGATCCGCCGCGCCAGCCTCGAACGCCGGAGGCCTTCGGGGGATGTCGCGAGGCACGGCGTTGGATGCCAATGCCGCTGTCATCCCGCTTCCACCAGTGCCATCGCCAGTCGGGATTATTACTGCAATATTTCCAATTCTTGTCATGATGGCTCGCCTTAACAGATGGGGTGCTTATGCTGCGGCCCCGCTTTCGGCCTTGCCTCTCTGCGGAATTGCTGAAATCGAAGAGACGACAATTTCAACGATGGGCCACTTGACCATCACGCCCTCAATTTCTCGTTCACATTCGCCGTAGCTCAATTCGCCCTCAACGAATACCGTTGCGCCGACCGGTATCCGTGCGGCGTATTCGGCGTTCTTGCCGCCGTAACCTACACAGGTGTGCAACTGAGTTTTGATTTCCCAGCCGCCGCCATTCGACCTGCAGCGTTTGTGCGTAGCAATCAAAAGACGGGTTACAATCTCGCCGTTCCCCGCAACGCTGGTCTCCGGTTTGTCTCTGGCACTGCCGAGGAGATTGATTCGGTTCAAATAAACTTCGCCAATGCTCATAATCCACCTGACTTTCTATCCCGTTTGGGCAACGCCAAGATGGGGCGATCGAGCGTCTGCAGAGCGTCGATTCGGGAATCAATATTGCTCATGAAGCTCGCCATTTGCCTTTTCTCAAGTAGAATCCCCGCCACTCCACCCGCTAGGAAAGCGGCGAAGACAGCCGCCGCCAAGAACATCCACCAGTTCGATTTCTCCCGAGTGATCAGGCGCGCATTGTGTTGCTCCATGACTGTCGCCGCAGCGTCCAGCTTTTTCACCTCGCCGGCAATTGTCGCCGTCAGCCCTCGGTACTCGGCCGCCGCTGGCTTGAGCGAAGTCGTAAGGTCAGCCGAGAGGCCGTTCATAGTGTCCGTCGCCACCTTCAACAGTTGCGCCGTATCAAGTAACCCTGTTTGCCTCAACTGCTGGCGAAAGCTCTCGCTCATCGCCTTCGCTATCTCCGCCGGATCAATCCCCGACGCGATTTCTTGAGGGAGCGCGGCCAGGCGGGTGTCTACCTGGCCGTGATACGTGGCGACCGCTTTTGTCTGGTCCCGCAGCTCCTGCAGGAATTCGCCGAGCGCATCCGGTATACGCTGACCGACCGCTGAAAGAAGGCCGAGCATCTCCAGGAGCCGAATCAACTCATCGCCCGGTGGCAATGAGTTGACGTAGGAGACGAGCGCCGCGTACGTTTCGCGGTCCAGTGGATCAATGAGGCGGCCGGCCATGTCGATTACGGGAGTGGTCACGGCAGCAACACCCCCGAAACACGATCAAACTCAGCGAAGATGTTGCGCCGGTATTTCTGTGCCCGAATCCTGACCGTGAATTGATGTAGCTCCGTTACGTCGTGTTTACCATCGGCAACCCGCCCGACGCTGAGCCCATGGTTCCGAGATTCGAATTCCAACGCCGGATGGTGGTATTCCATCTGAATGATTTCCAACGTGGGCCGCTCGCCTTCGATCTGTTCTCCGTTGAGCTTCGCCCGAAACTGTTTGGCTCTGTCGCCTTCTTCCCAGACAGTGAAGTCTGCGGGATTACTGACAGAGTTTTTGACGATCAGGTAATCCGTCCGGTTTTGCAACGCGCCCGCCCACTTCAAAACACTGTCAGTGGTAGCAGGGTCAGGCGTAATCAGTCCAATCGCGGTGAAAGCGACTCCCAATTCACGAGCGCCCTCATACACGTCATCGAACCAGGCATAAGCCGCGGCGCCTGCCCCAGCTCCCATATCAGCCACAACAATGGGCGGCCCATCCTGCAAGCTGTTTAGCAGTCGGTCAAGCCCGTTCGGGTGATTGATATCGACCTTGGCTGCTTTGCCAGGGAAGTAATGAACCAAACTTCCCCTCGCCTTGCTGGCCTCAGTGTCTAGATCAATCAGGGTGTACGGGTAGCTGTGAGCGTCGTACCAGTCCACCAGTGCGGTTATCAGCGTCGTTTTGCCTGTTCCGCCTTTGCCACCTTGGGTTAGCACCAGGCGGCGTTTCGTCTCGTGAATCTGAATTGGTAATGCAGACATCTTAGTTTTTCTCTTTCGTCTTTGGATTTAGAACATGTGGCTGAAGTAACTCGTCATCCGTATAAACCGGAAAGAGCGGCTCCGGTTTCCGCACGGCTGTAGTCTCTTTGTGTTTGCGCATCCGTACGCGGGCTTCCGCATACGGGTCGCTGCTCTGGTCAGAAATCTTGTTAATGTTGGCCGCCCTAGTCGTTTGCGGCGGTGTGTTCACCGGCTGAGCTGTTGACGATTCGAGATCGATATCGGGTTGCGCTTTGCGAGGCCGAGAACGAGTCTCGACAAAATGGAACAGCGTCGATAAGGACGCTTTCACCCGGCACTCATCCCGCAAGATCTGCTGAATTTGCCTATAGCCCCGGCCTTGCCGCCGCCAGCGCAAAATGAACGGTCTGAGCGGGTCGAGCTTAGACCGTGGTACTCCCGGTGGCAGGCTGTCCAACACTTGCTGCAACTCCGGTGTTACGAAGAAGAGCTCTGGTTTCGGCATCAGTCACCCCCCGTTGGTTGGTACGATCCAGAGATTTCGATACCAGCGGTAAAACCGAGGACCTGGGCATGTCGGACACACGCAGGTATATGACAAAAGCGGTATCGTGGGTACCCGAAGTGAAGTGAGAAGGAGACACCATTAACAAGCCTTCGGCTTGTTAGAGAAAAGCCATGAAAAAACGCCCCGTTTTGTTCGATTCCTGTTCGATAGGTGTGCGACTTCTGTTCGAGCTTCGTTCGAATTTCGTTCGATTCGGCTTTGAGCGTGTTTTTCACTAATCTGCGATACATATATCCGGCTGTGTCCTACTTGAATTTCTCGACCGTGATGGAGTGAATGGCCGCGCCGTCGTGTTCGCCGGCATTCGGCCCGCGGACGCTAAACTTCGCCTCGTTCTCAGTCGGTTCCGTGACACTGAGAACGCGGTTAGCCGCTACCGCTTCGAGCAGTGGAGCGAGTCCTTCGCCGCTGATCGTAATCAGATGCGTGGCGAAGATGATTTGCAGCTTGAAGTCATCGCCCTGCGCATAGACGAACCGAAACCAGGGCAGCGCGAGGGACGAGCGCCGCTCATGGACGATGAGCGAAACTGCTTTGTGCTCATCTTTTGGTAGTAACACCCAATCCTTAGAGACTGATGCTGTGCTGTTCGTGCTCGTGTTCGACATGGTTTGTGATCTCCCGCTGAATCTCCGGCCGTTGCCGGTTGTGTCTTTGTTCTTGTTGCTGTTGGAACTGCTGGTAAAGGTCGTAATCTTCGGGCGTGGCGCCAAGCGCCAATTTGAAGGCGGCCGCGGACTCGGCTCGTCGTGCCAACTCTGTGGCTGACTGGCGATCACCACTGACCCCGATGGATTCCTGCAGGGCGATGCTATCCGACGTAATTACCGTCAGACCTTCGCGCGCTCGCGTGGCCGAAACGTAGAAAAGTTCTTGGTCCATGCGATCCGCGCTTATCACTTCGTAGTCCACCGTTTTACCCTGCGAGCGATGCGCTGTGACCGCATACCCGTAGGCAAACTGGCGATAACCGGTTGGAATGTCGCGCCCGTCTTCGAGCCGGATCTTTCCGCCTTCGATGCCGGCAACGGTGACCAACTCGCCGTTGGTCGCCTTAAACGCCTTGTCTTTATAGTTCGCCTGGAAAAGAAGCTTGTCACCCGCCGCGACCTCGATTTCTTCGCGCTCAAACACGCTGTAAGCGCGTGTCTGTTTCTTAGTGAGGGCTATTTCCTGGCCATCGGCTTTACGCGCTCTCACCTCGTCTCTGTCGGTGCTGACGACCTCCAGGGTGGAATTCTTGGAAACACCCTTCACCGCTTTGTGGAACTCCAACACCTGGCCCGGTTTATAGCGACCGAACTGCGTTTTCTGTGCCTCGGTCCAATTCAATGCGGTGTGGCGATTCGTCTTTTCGCCTGGGCCGATTTCGCCGGCCTTCTTGCGGTCCTCTCGAATGGCAAAAGTCACGCTCTTGATTTCGTTGTGAGTGGCAGCGACCACTAAGACAGAACGCTTTTTGCCCTCAAGGTTTGGAACCGCCGCAGCCTCCCGGTAGGCTTTCGCCGCTTCCTGGCCGCGCGACAACCATACGACTTCACGGATAGCGCCCATTTTTTCGAGCCGTTCAAAACCTTCAGCCGGATGATTACGGAGAATCTCCACGGCTTCCCTGTACTCGGCGTTGAGTTGCCGTTGGACTTGGAGCAACGAAACCTGCTGCAGCTTCGATTCCCGCTCCAACACTCGAAGCGCATCACCCTCGGAAACGCTTTTAAGTTGCTGGGTGTCGCCGCTGAACACGATGCGCGCGCCGTTTTTCTTCGCAAGGCCGAGCAACTCATCCATGTCTTTGCTCGATATCATGCCGGCTTCATCGATGAGAAGCACCTGGCCACGGAGCTGGGCTTGCTCATGCGGATCGGCGAGCAAACGCGCGATGGTCTTCGCATCCGAAAACCCGACTTTTTGTAACTCCTCGACCGCGCTCGTCGACGGCGCCACTGCGTAGATACTCTGGCGGGTTTCGGTGAGAAGGCGTTTGAATTCCTGCTGCATGGCAGTCTTTCCTGTACCCGCCGCCCCTTGCAACGAAATCGCTAAATCGCGATTATCCAGAATCGTGAGGAGAGCCGCTTTTTGTTCCGGCCGCATCCGATCCGAAACAACGAATTCGTGACCCTTGCCTAAAGGCTGATATTGTCGGCGTCCGTCGTTGACGGCCGCGATCATGCGCTCTTCGCGGCTCAGCGTTTCTTTGGTGGCGATTTCCCCGCGCGCCGTCAACATGGAACCGCTTGCGACCTCGGCGAGCATCGCCCCTTTGAGTTCAGCCAATTCGATCCGGCCCCGCCAATGGCGTAAGGCTTCCGCCTGCAGGTCATAATCACGAGCCACGGAAACGCGCTCGAAGGTATGCTCAGCGGCGAAGGTAAGCGAAGCCGCGGCGGGCGCGAACGCATGGATTGAGCCACGTTCCAGCGCGGTCTCGTGCAATCCCTTGAGAGTTGCCCCTTCCTCCGCACTCATGCGTGCGTACTGCCGGGACTTCACTTCCGGTGTTGTGATTTCAGTCAGCTTTTCATTGCGCGAATCCCGCACCAGAATCGCGACTTCGTTATCGGACGGTTGGCGTCCATTGAGCTTTACAAATTCCGCTATGGCGGCGTCACGCTGCGCGCTTCGCACGGAGTATTTCTCCCGTGTCTCCTCGGATATGCCCTTGATTCCGAAACCATTGTCTTTGCCGTGCTTCGAGTGATCTTCGATCTCATAGCCGAGCTGCATCAGACGCCTGGCTGCCGCATTCCGGTAAACTTCAGTGAGATATTCGCGGTGTTTGTAAATCTCGATCGCGCGAAGGGCTTTCCATTGCCCTTCTACCGCGTCATACGTGAAATTTCCCGCTACAAGATGCGTGTGTAGTTGCGGATCAAGTTCGCGGCTCGTGTCATGCTCGTAACGCGCTATCAGCAGATTTGAGGTTTGGCGAGAGTCGTTTACACCAAGCTTCCGAACCCCCACGCCTGCGTGACTCTCCAGTTCGGCGAGCATCTCATCCACCGCTTCTCTGTGAACTTGGATAACGCGCGGATCTTGGAGCGCCATGATCGATAGATGTTTCGGCGCGCTGACCGTGAAGTCGTATAGGTTGCGGGCCGTCGCGATTCGCTCCCCTTCGAGGTTGAAGCGATCAGCGCTTTGACGCTGGCGAAGATACTCGCCGGTCTTGGGATCAAGTCCCTCCCGCATCGCCTCAAAGTCTTCCATCCGGACATCGCCGCTGAGCCCCAGCAACTCAGCGGCGCGGCCCTGCCATCGTCCAGTGACTTTCTCACCTTCGGAGTAGTAATCGTTGTTTTCTACGTGGCGGCCATACGTGGCACCGTCACCGATGGCTTTGGGAGTGAGCATTCTGTTTCCTGGTTACGCAGCTGGCGGCGCGTACGGCTTAGCCGCCGCCCTTGCTGCGTTTGCTGCTTTCTCGGCCGCTTCAGCCGCGCGAATCTCAACAAGATTCGGCATGGGCAATTGAACGGGAGAAACACCAGTACGCGGCACAAACCCGACGCACCGATCAGTACGCACCGGCGGAATCGCCAGTTTGAGCTTTACGATGTAGCCCTCATACCGCAAAAAGCCGTGACGATTTTTCAGGCTTGCCAGCTCCGACTGGGTGACGATGCGATGTTGTGGCACTGGCTGAGTCGTATAGGTGCGCTTGCCCTCAGCCGAAAGATGCTCAATGATTTTTTCGACTTGCTGATCTCCAAGCATCTTAGAAGCCCACTCGCCGCCCTCGGGCTCGCCGGTGTGTAAGAGCAGCTTCGTAAACGGCGCGCTGAAAATCTGCTCGGACTCTTCGCCGTACAGTGCCTTGATTTGACTTCTCCCCTGAAAACCCATACACAAATCAATTCCGTGTTTCCGGCCGCGCGCCGTCACTGCCTTGATGCTCGACAGTTCCCCGAGCACGGGCATTTCGTCGACAAACATGCGAACCGTAATTTCGCCGGGCGCGACTTCCGGCAACGAAAGAAACTCGCGAATGAGGCTATCGATCCACATGCGGTGAAGTGGAGCAAAAGCGACTTGCATCTTTTCGTCTCCGCTCGTGAGAAAAATCGAAGGCCGACGCCCGTTCATCGCCACGTACTCTTTCGCGCTGAAATGAGGCCGTGCTGGTTCCTCCCCTGGCACTTGCTGCAGAGCAAAAAGAGGTTGTGTCAGCGTCGAAATAACCG
This sequence comes from Bryobacterales bacterium, assembly GCA_003167495.1. Lineage (GTDB taxonomy): Bacteria > Acidobacteriota > Terriglobia > Bryobacterales > Bryobacteraceae > Bog-105. Next base: position 28,184 of record PMSX01000369.1, read on the forward strand.
ACGCACGCAACCCCTGCGTGTTCTTGCGTAGCATTTCTTCGAGTTCCGTGCCCTTCGCCATGGCATCGATAAGGGGGTCCGCATGGGTGTAGAGTTCGGCAAGCTCCGCGGCTGTAGGCCGGTAATTGGTCGTGCAGTGTTTAAAGATCAAACGGCCGCAATGGTAGAAAAAGAAATTCTTTTCCCCTGGCCGGCATGGGTAAAGGCTCTCTCCCAGCGCCATGGCTGACGCGTCGGCGTTGGCCACGCTGGAATAATCGATCTCCGAACAAGGTCCCCAGCTTGCCGAGCGCGCATCCGGCCCAAGGATCAAATCGCCTGGTTTCCAGTAACGTTTCAGGAACTGACACTCAGGGTCATAGAAGATGCAGGTATCGCCCCGCTCTTCGGCTTGATCGGCGAACGCCATCATCGCCACGGTCTTACCGGCGCCGTTATCGCCCTGCATCAATTGGTGTTGCGCTTCCACCGCGCGCTCAATCCTCACCGCTTGCGGCTTGCCCCAGTTCCGCTCAGCGTAAAAGGCCAAGCCGGTACCTTTCACCAAGCGCCGAAATTCGCTTGGAGTCACTAACCGCGGACCGCTGATATAACGCGGCTCTTCCCGAAACTTCACATGTCTGTTCTGATCAAGCCGGTAAGCGAGACCGCCCAACACAGAGACGAACAGCAAAGAAATACCAATCGGCGGAATAAAAAACACCACCGCCAGGCGGCCGCCGTATATGTCCTTACGCAGCCATTTGGCCAATTCATCATTCGACATGGGCACGGCGGCCAGATGTGCGTCAGGTTGGCCCGTCGCGCCCTCGAATCGCTTTGTGATGGGAACTTCCGCGCCCTTGGGTCCGACGCAGAGCAAAACCTGAAATTCCTGTTTCTTAGTCGAGGGCGCGAAAGATGGAAGTTCGGGCACTGAGGGTACAAATGTGCCCGAAAGGTAGTCACCCCAATACAAACGCTGCAAGGGAGAAAGGCGAGATACGGCGATCTCATACCCGCCCCACAGCATCAGCGGCAAAGCGAGCCCCGCCGCGATCCGGAAAAGCGGGAATGGTGGACGAAGATAGGCGCGATTCATGCCTTCCCCCAACGCGCCAACATCAGGGCCGGTATTAGCACCGGTCCCAAGATGAGCGCCAGACCGCCCGCGATGTGAAGAAGTAGGCTCATGAGGCGATCTCCACGGAGGGAGTCTCAAAAGCTTGCGCCCTGGTGCGGACTTGTACCTCATCAAGCTGAATCGCCGCCGGCAGTCTTTCGGCAGCTTCCGGATGAGCGGTGATGAAGTTCTCGCGCGCTGAGTTGAAGGTCTCACGCCGGCCGTTGTAGTACGCCGCCGCCAAAGCCGCTTCATCCGGCGTCTCGAAAACTGAGTTCGCGGCTTGAGCGCGAATCTGCATGGATTGCCATTCGAGCCAGCTTCCGCTGACCGCTCGTGTTTCCGCACGATCACGCTCGAAATATTCATCGCGCAATTCGTTTTCGCGCTTGGCGAGCGGCTTCATTTCATCGCGGATTTTCATGCGCTCTTCGTGTTCGGATGAATCCAACGCTGAATCCAGCTTTGCTGCTAGCCCATCGAGACGGGTGCGAAGTCCGCGGCCCTCGGTGACTATTTCGTCTTTGGTCAATTCACTAGCAGCCCGAGAGGAAACGGCAATCGCGCCGGCCGTTGCTGTGCCGCCCACCACTAAGCCGTTCCATTCCTGCTTTTGCTGGCGGCTCAGATCTTCCGCTCTGTCATCGTCCGCGCGATCGGCGGCCCGCTGTAAAAACTGGTTTGCACTGTTCACCAGTTCGGCGTCGAAGGTCTCACCCTCTAACGCCTGCTTCGCTGTGACTTGTGCGGTCTGTCCATAGCGCTGTTCAAATTGCGCGGCGAGCTGCATCTGCTCTTCAGTAACGCCGTTTATTTGTTGCGGCTCCGGTTGCGCCGCTCCGAACTCCTGGTCACCTCGTACGGGCTCCATCTCAATCGTGATTGGGTCTTGTTCAGCCATAGAGTCCCCCTACCAGTGCAATTCGCCCTTTAGCTTCAGCGCGGCCGCCGCCGCTTTCTCCTCGCTCGTTTTCGTCGAGGACCAGGGGCTACCAGGTGTCATACGCCAGGCCGAGTACACGATCAACCGAATCCTCTTTTCTTCCGGAAGGAGCGTGAGGCGCATGTAGGTATTGGTTTGCTTGAATCGGCCCGCTGTCACCGCCGCCGTCTGAATCCCAGCATCCTTCGAGGCGGATTCAATCTCGAAGCCGTCGTTTTTCAGTTGATTCAGCACCGCCGTGTACGCAATGTCCGCGTCACCGTTATAGGAGAGTTCCGCGGCTTGGGCGAGCGAAAAGACAGCGCAAAGGCATAACAGCCCTCCGCTAGTGATAATGGTTTTGAGATTCATGTTCTTTCCTTTGAACTGGGTTAGGGCGTGGATTGTTTGGCAACCGCCGTTACTACTGGCGGATGTCGAAAAGCCCAGTGGCTGGTGTTTCAGCACCGGCCACTGGGAGAGAGCTTGAGAGTGGATAGAGACACTTGGTCTGACCGTCACTGCCTATTTGCAAAAGTTCGGTGACCCTGCGCCCTTCGGGTTTGCGCTCGACATGAACGCAGTAGTCAACACTGCGAAGTACGAGCCGCTCCACAAATTCATGAGAGAAATTGGAATGCGAAGCCAGGGCTAAACCAGTCAGCCTGTACACCGCATCAGCGGCACCGTCGGCGTGAATCGTTGCCAGAGAGCCGGGATGCCCGGTGTTCATAGCTTGCAGAAATTCCCATCCTTCATTGGGTTCTCGAAGCTCGCCGATGAATATCCGCTCTGCGCGGTTGCGCAAGGAATGAACGAGTAGTTGCTCCACTGTCCTCGGTGCTTCATGCCAGCCAGTCGGTGAAGTCAAATCGGGAATTCCTTCGGAAGCTTCCCACCGAACCGCGCACGGATGTGAACTGGCAATCTCGCGGGGATTCTCAATGAAAATGATTCGATCGGTGATCGGTAGCCGATCAAGCAACGCCTTTGCCAGAGTCGATTTGCCGGCGCCAGGACTGCCGGAGACTAAAACGTTGGCTTTCTTCTTTCGTCCTACCCCGAGAAGGCCGTTCACCAGCTCGCGGCATACCAACCCGGGAAGACAGCCCAGCTCAATCAATTCATCCGTCGAATACCAGCGGTTGAATTTGCGAATCGTTACAGTCATCGCCCCGTTCTGATACAGCGCTGCCACGCGAGAACCATCAGGCAAGCGAGTATTCAGAAAGGGCCGTCTGCCGTCAACGTCCGAGCCCAGCAGACGGGCAACGTTCTGGATCGCCATTACCAAGCCCTGGCGGTCCATCGTGACCCCATCGCAAAACTCTACCTGGCCGCAGCGATCCACAAACACCTTGACCGTCCCGTCCGCGTCATTCAGCATCACGTCGGAAATGTCGCGTGCGAGAATCAACTCGCGTACCTCCAACGGGAAAAACTTCAGAAGTGTTTCGTAATTCACTTCGTGTCTCCTGGTTTGTCGAAAAGCGGGTCTTCGTGAAACCAGACGATAGTGACGCCCAGCGGATTCGCGAGTTGAAACGCCGGATCCTTCTTGGCGCGCTCGGTAGCCGCCGTGGGATTCACTTTGTACTTCGCCGTGATTTGCCAGTGTTCTCGCCCCTGGCCCGTCACGTTGTAGATCTTGTAAAAGTCGATGACGCACTCACCGGCCCCGACCGTGCCGTCCGGGTCTTTGCGCACTTCGAAAGAGCGAAACGTAATCCCCTTGACTTCGATGTCTTGCTCAGCCATTGAGCCTGTTTCAATTTTGGTGACAACGTCCGCATCAGTTGCCATCAGCTCGCGAGCCAGGCGGGACTCAAGAAAGTAGTAATTTTTCTTGAAGTTTTGATCAATGACAGCTTTGAGTAACCGAAAGCGGTCAATCGCCCACTCATTGAGCCGCGACACCACTTCCGACTCGCGCGGCGTATATTGCCCAGTCCCGTAGCGGATCGGCTCAGCTCGGCCCGCGTCATCGACGCGAATCACGATGACTGTAGGGGGCCTGTGATATTGCCAGAAATTCAAACCGGCTGCGCCGACGAAGAGAAGAAAGAACGCGGTGCCGATAATCTGCCACGCGCTCGTATATCTAAACCCCGCTGAGTACGCGGCGTTTCCTGCTTGGTCAAGTTTGGACATAGTTTTTCCCTAGAGCGCCGCTGCTGCTGCCGAAGCCACTCTTGTCGCACTGCTCACTGCGCTACCAATCGCGTTTGCGCCCGCTTGGGTAAATGCAGCGGCACCACAGAAGATCGTGGCCGCGAAAAGCGGAACCATCGTCATGGCAAGCAAGTGAAACAGCGTGAGACCTACGCACACTCCGCCGTGCGCGATCCAATTCGCGATAGAGGTATCGCCTGCAAGCGTGTTCTGAATAAAATCGAGCCACATGTGCGACATGATGTATTGCAGGATTTCGCCCAGCGCCCGGTACGAACCCACCGCCATTAGCGCGTTAAGCCAGTTCCAAGCCCACTGGCCAGGGACGCCGCCGAACATCCAGAGCACAAAGATGATTGGCCCGACCACCACCAACACGCCACTGAGCACAAAACCCAAACCGCCCAAAACGAACATGCCGAAGCTGACGAAACCGGCCCAAAAATGGACAAGCAAATAAATCAAACCATCGACCACGGCGAGCGGATTCAGCGGCGCTGTTATCAGTGTCGATGGCGTTTGAAGGTACTGCATCAGAATGTCTGTCTGGTTATTAGCCGAGTTGTGCAAAAGCAAAACGATGTGTTTTGAAATCGCCATCGGGAAATTATGAAAACTGAATCCGACGAACGGAAAATTCACCATATAGTGATTCAGCAGATACACGAGAAACGCCAGTTTTCCAAAAATCTTAACGATTCGGGGGAGTGGAAAGGGATGAACGTCATGGTGGGGGAACACGAGCGAAAGCCCTTTGTCCAGACCCCAGTTACCCATCACCCAGAGCAACACCAACGCACACGACCAAGCAAGCACGGTCATGCCGTCATTGAGCAGAAGGGTGCCGTAAGCGGTCACAGCCTGATTCGTCCAGTCGACTATCTGAGCGCCCCAGTCTTCGCCGGCGGGCGCCGGTGCGCTGCTTTGTGCCTCCGCCGCTCCCGCCACGATAAGGCCCAGCAAAAGAGCTTTTGTATTTCTCAACATGCGCATTTGTCCCTTCCCTTTTGTTTTGCCGGTTAGTTGAAATCGGCGATTCCCATCGCCGATAGATTAGTGATTCCCCGCGGATTCGACTGACTGATCGAACTCACGTTTTGCTGTGTCGTGAGCTGGTCATTGTCGTAGTCACGCTGACGCATCACGTTCAGCATGTGAGACTGTACTATCTGCTGCTGCAAGTTCTGTTGACACTGCCCCGCGCGCAATTGCTGGGATATGCCCATATTGGTCAATCCCCCCAAACTCGCGTGAGTGTTGTCGAGAGTGTCCATCGAAACTGCGACACTTTCGAGCTGCCCGATCGCGCCGTCGTTTTGCATCGCCGCAGCCTGGCAAGAGCCGAGCGAGCTAGCCATCGACGTACCGAAAGAATCGGCGATTTGAATGCGGTTCGCTATAGTGGCGCCTGGCCGCGTCATCTCCTGCCACACGCCGGCCGCCACCAACGGACCAGCCGCGGACCGCAAAGCCGTGTTCCAATTTGAATGTGTTGGTCCGAAATTCAACTGCGACAAAACGCCCGCCGCCACCATCCACTGCTTATTCCGAAGCGCCGTCGTTTCGCGAAGCGCCAAGTTATAAATCTGCAGACCTTGCGAAATGAGCTGTCCGCCCTGCGCCACGCTTTCGGCCATCTTCGCTTGTGTGGATATGTCCGACTGCCACACCTTGGCGAACCATGTGTAAGAGGTCGGGTCAGTCACGACTGCCGCAAATTGAGCGTTTGCGCGCGGCGCCACGGTGAGAGCGACTGTTAACGCTACAACGAGGGCCAAAGGAAGTTTCCAATTTCGTTTCACTTGTTTTCTCCTTCTGTGAAAGGTTGAGGGTTTAGAAACCTAACCCATGCAAGAATCGCGAAATCACGACTAGTACACAGATCAAAATGGGCATTCCAACGCCGAATGCACATATCGTGAAGACCAACAGCGTTGAAATCATTGGTCCCTGAACTTTGTAGGCGTGAATTTGTCGTACGCACTTAAGCCCATCCATCAGCGCCTGCTGCTCTACTTTGCTCATCAAAAAAGGCCTCCTTTCGTTTAAAGATTTGAGGGAATCGTGTGATTTTCCCTTGCCGGCAGATCGAGGTCTCCCGATATGTAAAGCACTACGGCCGATCCCTCAAACACAGTGAGTGAGGGCAAAATATTTAGCGCTCGATCAAGAATCTGCGTTACGGATTGGCCGCTTTGCTGGGTTACTCCGAGCCGCATGGCCCCGAGTCCCGTCAACGTGCTCGTGTTTCCGATCTGCGATAAACCGCCGATGGCTCCCACCGCGCCCGCCGTCAGAATGACTTTCGCCCAGTGAGAATTCACTTTCCCGCTCAGTCCCGCCGCGCCCTGTCCGTCGAGCCCCAGCGCATCGTCTAAATCGACTGAGTAGCCATCGTCCATAATCAAGCGGTGAAGCAACACAACCAAACGGCGTTGCCCCGCCACCTCTACCTTTCGCGCCTCACCGAGTACGCGTGTACCTTGCGGGATAAGCACATGCTGGCGATCAAGCGAATAGACGTCGCTGGTCACCATCAAATTCACCGGGCCGGTAAACTCACCTGAGAGCCGATTCGTGAGAATGGTCCCTATCGGAATGCCCGCGAACAGGTGGTAAAGCTTGCCTGTGTAAGAGTTCCACGGATATTTGTCTTTTTTCCGTGCCGTATCGCTCGCTGGTTCGTTCAGCCGGTCCGTAACCGGACCGAGCTTCGCATCCGCTGCGGTGTTCACTGCAGGAGTCGCCGCCGTCTGTGTTATTGGTGGTAACGCAAAATCCACCACAGCCGACGAGCCGAGCGCTTTTTGAAGAGCCTCCGCTCTCCGCTCTTTCGCCGTCATCCGCTCGCCGCCGGTCCGCTGCTGCGGATTGATCGCCCCCACTTGCTGTGGTGTGAGCGGCGGAATGTTACTCGCGGCCACCGGTAATGGATGCCAAGTATCGTCAGTTTCACAAGCGAACTGAACAAGCTGGTGACTCTTTTGGTTCACCGCCACGTACGTTTGACCCTTGAGACTGTCACGCTCCGCTTTGTTGCATGCCGGCAACTGGTTCACTATGTCGAGCACTTCGACCGCGCCTAAGCCCGCTGCAGTCGCTTCCTTTTGAATCTCGCCGCGCTTCTTCGCCATGTCCAGCAGCTTTTGCGCTTGTGCACGGTTGAAGGCGTCGATATCGCTAGGACTCGCCAGCGCGCTCGGCGGCGCCTGCTGTGCGGCTTTGTTGTCGGTAGTGGCCGCGGCCCCCGCTATCCGGTGCTGAATAAAGCTCAGGATGAAGTAGCCGATCACGAATAAAATGAGCGCGCCAGCCGCCCACTTCGAGACCTTGAAAGGTTTTGGCGGAACTTGTGGCCCGACAGCTTGATCGCCCACGCTAGTTAGCCTCCGGTTCGCGCCTGAAGGCCAGCTTTTCCTGGTGCTTGCCGTTGCCGTTTCCACCGATCGCCAGATAGCCTTCATTGATCACCGGCGCGGCGTAAAGCCCCTCGTTGAAGTCGAACGCAATGACGGTGGGCTTACCGTCTTTGACCTCATACAACGTCGGCGCGTGCAGGGGCGACGCCGAAACGAACAGGAACTTTCCATCGGTATAGATCGAATGCACGCCTAGCTTCTCAGCTATCTTCTGGTCGTACTTGTAATCAAAGTGCAGCTTGGCCGGATACTTGGAGCGGAAGTCATCGACCTTCGTGTCTACACTTGCGTTTGCTGCCGCCACACCCTTTTTCGCTTCGTTCACTTCTGTCCGCAAGCGGTCCGCGTCATCTGGCGACAGCCAGGGCCGCGTATCGGCGATGCGCTTCGCGAGAGCGCTATCGGCATCGATAAAGACTTTCGAGTCGCATGCGCCACCGTTCAAATCAAGGATGAACGTGTAACTGGAATCGTGATCCGTCATCACATTGAGCGTGGTCTCGTTTGTGAGAGGTTGCTTAACGTGAATGTTCAGGTAGCGGCTCGCCTGCTTTGACTCCGTGGTCTCCAGCTTCCAGTTCTCGGTATCCGCTACAGTCGAAGTTCGCGTCAGCTCATGCTCGGGTAACACAAGCGTGGTGATTTGCAACGGGCAAATGTGAATCCGCGTAATAGAGCGCTCGCCCACGGTCACGGTCCGCGGCGGGTCGATTTTCACGTTCGGGCGCGATTGCGTGTTGTTGTCGGCGGCGAATAGTGTGGCCGCCGCGAAAATGAGAGAGAGGGTCATTCTGTTCATTGCTTTTGGGTCCTTTCGGTGGTTCATTTTGCGGTGGACATCGCCACCAGTTGACGGAACGCTTCTTCGCGTCCGAATTCCTCAATCGCTTGATTGCGCTTCACTCGGTCGTTCGGGTCAGTTGAGTAAAGCCATCTGCTTTGCTCATCTACGCTGAGCTTGCAAACCTTGCTGTACTTCTTCCGAGTCAACAGAAACTCACCGGCTTCTAGCGAAGAAATCAATTCGAGCTGGCGCTCGTGGAGTTGAAAAACGCCGTACTCTTTGGGATTGAACGAGCCGCCCATGAAAATCGCATCAGGGCAATTCGTTCTAATCAGGTGCGCGTAATCGCCGAGCTGCAGCGGTGATTGTGTTGCCAACATCATGCCGCCGCGATATTTGCGCGCCGTGGCGTTTGTATTGAGAAGCATGTCCATCATCTGCTGGTCTTTCATGTGGCGCCATGTCTCGTCGTAGATTTCTAATTTGGGTACGCCGAGATTGCTGCCCGCCCTGGTGTACGAAGCGATCCTCCAACGAATCCAAGTGAGCAGCGGCTCCATCAGGTCTTTTTGCTCCGGCCCTTCGCCTAACGCTTCGAAGTCGAAAACTACGGCTTTTGAAAGCTCCAGTTCGTCCTCGACGTTGTCGAAGACATTGCCGTACGTTCCGCGTCCTTCGATCCACTTGTCTAAGTACGGCTGAAGATTCGTCGGCAAAATCAAGTGTTTGAGCCGTCTTACCGCTCGCTCCATGCGGAAGAGCCCGGCGATCCGCTCGTTAATGTCCCGTTCCTGCGTCGGGAGAATGATCGCGCCGCCCTTGACGAGCAACATCCTAACCATGCGCTGAACAAAACGCTGATTTTCCGGCGTGTCCGCCAGCGCGAACGGATTCAGCCGCGGACCACTGAGTCCGAACCGAACGACTTTGCCATCGTGTTTCAAGATCGTGTTTTCAAACGACCCGCCCACATCGAAGACGAACAAGAACCCGCCGTACTTCAACTCGTGGTCGGCGACGTGATTCAGCAAGAAGCTTTTTCCACGCCCCGATTCGCCAAACACAAAACAGCCTCTTATGTTGCCGTCGGTATAAGGGTCGTAATGAAATGGCGTACCGTCGCGAGTCGAAAAGATCGAATGCGCCTCACTTTCAAGAGCCTTTGAATACGGCTCGCCGACGTAGGGCGCATGCACTAGTGAAATGTTGCGGACGTGATCCTCCCGCAACCAGCGCCGCCGTACGTTCGTACTTCGCCCCGCCATCTGAGCACCGGGAAACAGCGAAGCAAACCCACTCAAAACGCCGATTGATTCAGTGTGAAAGACCACCTGGCTCTTACCGGCAACCCGGTGAACGTGCGCCATCTGGGTGTCGAGTTCGCGCTTTTCGAACGAATGCACCAAGCCAATGAGTGAAATTTGCGTGTAGGTGATTCCGTTGTCGACGTCATCCAACACGCCTGAAAGTGTGTTGACGTTCTTATCCGCCGCCAGGCTCGCCGCGCTCTTCGGCTTCGATGCCATCGCCGCCGCATCGCCGAAATAGGCAGCCATGGTCAGAATCTTTTCGCGAAAGATGTTGGTGAAGGTCTCTTGGCTTGAAACCTCCGCCCGCGTCTGATCGGCTGTTCTGCGTTGCGTTTCCAACACCAGAAGCATGTCCGCATCAATCCGAAGCAATTCCCCGAGTAAATTGGGATGCGTGTGTTTGGGTACGCGCAAGAGCGAGAACAGCTTGCCGTATTGCGATCCGACCTTGATCCCGTCGTCATTCCACCGGATGCTTTCGCATGGGAGTTCTTCCGCCAACCGATCCGAACACGGGATGGGATGATTTCCATGAAGATTCGCGATGTACCCGTACACCTCGCAGATCTCACTAATGTTCAACCGCTTCAAATCGAAACGCTGCATATTGACAGTGAGCGTTTCCGCCACTTGTTCGAGCCGCGTTAGTAGTTCGCCGGTCGACTGAGAACGCGCGCCCGGCATACTCAAGCCGGAAGGCGGCGTCGCGTATAGTGTCAAAAACAACTCCACCGACCGAAAGCCGGTCTTCGCCAGATGAGCTTCACAAGCTTGCTCAGTCTCGGCCACGATGGGATTCGTTGCATTCGTGTATTTGAGTTTCGGCACATAACCGCACCGCCTCACCCGCACGGTTTGGTACGTGATGAAGTCTTCCGGTACCAGCCGCTGAGCCGTCTGCAACTCCGATGCCATCGCGGTTATCGCGTCATCGCTCAGACATTCGGTGTCAACACCTGGCAGCGAAAACATGAGCCCATAACCGCCCGCGCGAACGCCAAATACGTATTCACCAACGGGCCGCGTGATTGAAATCAGCTCGGATGGATCGCCTGCAGATTCGAACCACTCGGCGCTACCCGTTTGCGACTCACGAAGTAAATTCATTGCCTTACCTTTCCGGGGTCATAGAAGGATTTCTGCACCGCCGCTAGCGATGCGAGTGCAAAGATTTGCTCATCCTGTTTGAAAAACAAAACCAACGTTGCCGGCAGAGCGACGAGCAGAAACAGCCCAAAAACAAGATCGAAAAGCGCCATCACTGCCCCGGCAACGACAATGCATACGAGCCAGAGTTGCCAGGGCAAACCGCCCTTCCGCTTCGATTTATTCATGGCGTCGTTTACGGGAATCACGTGATGGCGCATCGGGTTAGCCCACCTGCACACCGGTTAAGCCCGAATCCCAGCCGAGGGCATGGCCGATGATTCCGAACACAATCAGGCCAACGCAGATTTCCATGATTCCTTCGAGCGGCCTCACGAACAGCCGGAACACGCCAAAGAAAAAACAGATAACCGCGGCACTCGCCACGATGTACAGCGCACCGTCAACGAGGTATTTCATCAGCGTTTGCGCGCCTGCGGTTGGGTCAACTTGCGTTGTGCCTCCACTGAATTGCGCCACCGCCGGCACACACAGCGCAACGAGACAAATAGCCAGCGCTACGAATAGCCGCAAGCGTTGAGGATTGAGAGCCGCTGAGAGCAAGGTCTGAGCGGCCTGTGAATATTTGAGAGAGTCGATGGTTCGTTTCACTTGTTTGTGTCCTTTGGGGAAATGGAGAGAGTCGGCTACCTGCGAATTGGGCAGTCGAAAAACGGATAGGCGCAGTTCGGGCGCACTAGAAACGTTGGTGTTTTGCGAAGCCGCTACGTGGTACTGAGAACGGACATAGGGCCTCTGACCAGGCCTCGTGTCCAAGGGCAGGGAAGTTGTTTCGAGCACCACCGACCTTGCCCGCTGCCTATTTGTGCAAGGTACTGAAGCTGTCGCGCCAATACCGCGCTACCACGGAGCCGCGCTGAATGTGCCCGGACTTGTGCCCATAATATGGGAAACGCAGGGCACCATGTGCGCCAATGACTACTAAAATCGTTGAAGTTGCTGCGTGTTAAGGTATGGCTTGAGCCTGATTCCGCACTTTTAATGCGGTGGTCGCGGGTTCGAGTCCCGCCCGGCTCACCATTGTTCTCAATGACTTATTGAACATTGGTTTTCTCGCTGGTACAACACTGGCCTTTTCTCGCTCCTTCATACTCACATCAAGGCGTTCCGCGAGCATCTTAATTCGACGCGCTGAGACGATGTGATAGCGGTCAAATACCGCCCTGGTCTTGTGGCCGCTGATTTCCATGGCTTCTTTTTCACTGAAGCCGGCCTCGATCATGTTTGTCACAGCCGTGCGCCGGAGATCGTGAAAGAGTGCCTCATCAACGCCGGCGGTCGCGCATGCGCTGTTCCAACTCTTATAGAAACGTGCGACTCGCTTTCCCTTGTCTTGCACGAGAAATGGGCATTTTGCATCAACGAACGAAGTCGCCATTGAAAGTTCAGCCGCCATGTCGCCGTAGATCGGCAGAAAGCGCGGGTCCTTGTTTTTGGTCGTGGAACCGGGAAGTTCGATACGGCCTGCTTTCAGATCTATGCAAGCTAGTCTGATTTGCAAGATCTCGCCGCGACGCGCACCAGTGTGATAGCCGATGACGAGGGCGATGCGCGCATAGCGAGGGAGCAAATCACGGATGGCGCGGTACTGCTCAAAATTCACAATCCCTGTGCGAGTGTTGTCAACCTTGAGCATGCGAATGCGCGGAACTCGGGTAGCGAGTGGGGGTTCTTGTTCAAGCCCGAGCCGGAAAGCCCTTCTGAGAAATGACAGTTCTTTATTCACCGTCGCGGGCTCAGCAAGAGCAAATCTCTTTGCAATGTATTCCTTGATCGCAGCAGTGCCAACAACCGTGGCAAGCTTATGCCCAAAAAATGGCCGTAGATGCTTTTCGATCCGCTGTTTCGTGTCGGCTAGGCTGCGGAACTTGTTGGTTTCGTAGTCTTCGATTACCAGGTCGAGCAATTGATTAACGACGACGCGGTCCGATCGATCTGAATAGTTGCGATATCTAGCTTCAGCCTGCACCATCCGGTCGCGCAGCATTCGTAATGCCTCGTCATAGTCGACGGTCCCAGTTGGCTTGGTGACGGGCTTGCCCTTTATGCAATAGCGAACGAACCACGTCGAAGTTTCGTGTGTCACACCTTTCGCATCGCGGTATTTGCGATGAAAGACGCTGCCTGTTGGAATTCTCTTTGCCATAGCTCTTTACGCTGCTCTGTGAGCGTCGATCCACGCTTCCAAATCTCGAATATCAACCATCACACGTTTGCCGTGGCGGACGCCAACTAATTCGTTGTTGCTCAGCATACTATAGATCTCTGCGATCGAAAGATTGAGGTAAGTCGAAGTCTCTTCGACTGACAGCAGGCGCCTTGGTGAGATGTCACTGATATTCAGGACTCGCTTCACCGCCATCTCGCACGCGGCGGCGACTAGTTGTGTGAACGGATCGCCTGGATTCACAGACGGGCTAGTCCCATTTTTTAATGTGGCCATATACCTCCACCGTCCCCTTCAGTTCTTGAGTAACAACCTTAACGAAAGCAGCGAGGTTTGTGATCACACCAATTTCACCATCGAAGGCGTTTCTCAGTCCAGCGGCGCTCGCCAGTAATCGCGATAAGGGATGGCGATGTACGTTTTGTTGGCTGGGTGCCAGAAATAAACTTCCCGCATTTCGCGCGGATTGATTCTGAAAAGGAATTTGCAAAGGTGCTTAGCATCCTCCGGATCGGCCTTCGGTCCGGATTTTATGCGCTTTGAACAGTCCTGCGGCCTCTCCCATTTCTTGACGTATCATGATCTATCACTGATAGCCTAGGGGTATAACACAAAGAGGAGAGCGGCCATGTCCCAGACCCGCAAGAAATTCGCTACCCAGGTCAATTCCGAAATCCTGTCGGCTGTGCGCGCGCTCGCCGACACGGAAGGCCGTCAGCTTCAGGTGCTCGTGGAAGAAGCGTTCGCCGACCTGCTCGAAAAGCGCAAGAAGGCCATGCCCCGCGCGCACGTCACGGGCGCCTATCTCGCCAGCCACGAAAAGTACAGCGCGCTTTACAAGAAGCTCGCTGAATGACGGAGGACCTCACGATGGCCGAAGTTCTGGCTATGCACGCCGATCAGGTCCAGCGTTATGGTGGCTCCCATGGCGTCAGAGACCCAGGACTGCTGGAATCCGCCCTCTACAGGCCGCAGACCGGTTATTACGCCGACCTGATCGAGGAAGCCGCCGCGCTTTGGGAAAGCCTCGCCCGGAACCATGCCTTCATCGACGGGAGCAAGCGCACGGCTTTCGCCGCCACGTATACCTTTCTCGCCATCAATGGCGCGCGCCTCACGGCGGACGCGGAGGAGACTTACGGTGTCGTGGTCTCGCTTTACGAAGCGAACCAGTTCAGTTTCGACAGGCTTGTGCCATGGCTGCGCGATCATGTCGCGCGCGATTCCCCGGGAAAGTAACCGCGTGGGCACGCCCCAAATGCGTTCTGCGTCACGTGTAGTGTCATTGGACTCAATCACCCGCGCGGGCGGCAGCGGGCCGAAATCGGCCCAAGCCTCATGGTCAGGCTGACAGCCCCCGGAAAATATGCCCCGTCGCACGTTCCACTGGCTCGCCTTCGGTAGTCCCGGTTTGCTGCGGGCACTTCCTAGCCCCCCGAGCGCCTCCTCACCACCAACGCCGTCATTTCACTAGGCACGCTCGTCGAGTGGCTCCCTTTCCGTTATTTTGCGAATGACCGGCGGCTATTTGCGAATGACCCATGAGACGGGCTTCCCGCCTCAATAAATACAAGGGTCCGGCCTCCTTTGTCCGTTTCGCTATCACTCACGCGAGCATCCTAGCGGCCTCTTTGATGTCTCCGGGAAAAGATTCCAGACGTCCCAAAGATTTAGCTTGTCCGGTTGAGGGTCGGCCAGTATCTCACCAACCCATCGAAAGAAGTCGCAGTTTTTCTTCGGTCGGGATATCCGCTCCTTCTTCCCATGGCTCTCGGGACAGCCAATAGAACCTGGCGTTATAAAACCGGCCGGCACGCCTTGTGCCGCATGTGTGTGATTGTTCATTACTTCATCCTTTCTTTCACGCATTTCCCTCGCTTGACTTCGCTGGACTACAAGCACGAACAGCGGCTTCGCGTAGAACCTGTCTTTCTGTTTGTCGTCGTCACATAGCCCCTGCTTTCTACTACGCTTCGGCAACTCCACCTTGGTTGGCTTCGCCGGCGTATGAACGCACTCAATCTGCGAACCGATATTCTCAGGAGCATCCGCCGTTTGGCTATTCTCTACCATGCCGCAAAAACCGCCCAGTAGGAAGACAATCACAACAATGAGCGCCTTCATGATCCACCCATCCTTAAGTTTTCCTGAAACAGCCGCTCATTGTGCTCTTCGACCGTCCGCGCGGCTGTCACGAGTTTGGCGGTTCCCGTGTCAATCCGAGAGACCACGGTGCCGAGCGATGACGTGAGATCGCCGCATAGTGCGTTAAGCGTTGTGACGGCGGACCCCAGCAACCCGACTGTGTCGCGAAGCCCCGTCTTTGCAATCTGTTGAGCACGCGCCGCGCTGTCCGGCTTGTTCCAAATCCCGCGTGTCGTATCACAGCCGCTACGTCAGGCGATTACGTGACTTGCCGTGGCAGGGAAGGCCGGTTGAAATTCATCTGCAAACACGACGCTTTCGCTGCAGGAACCTGGAATGCGCCCGGAAGATCTTCGCAGAACGTTTGCCAGCCGTAGCGGCTTGGAAGGCGCGAGAAAGCACGCGGCTGTGCGAGATCGTGGGCCTGGTCGGTTATGCTCTCGGTGGATTGGCTGGCGAGCGACTCCTGAATCGGCTAGGAATCAAGAGAGGCGACGATACTGTCTTACGCCACGTCAAAACACGAGGCCGCGCAGCAAGCCAACCGAAAGCGCGAGTGCTGAGCGTTGACGATTGGACTTGGCGCAAGAAGCAGCGCTACGGAACAATGCTGATGGACTTGGAGCGGTCACAGGTGATCGACTTGCTTGCTGTGCGATCCGCCGATAGCTTTGCCGAGTGGCTTGGTTTGCATCCAGAGGTTGAGGTGATCAATCGCGATCGGTCCAGCTTGCACGCCAATGGAGGACACCAGGGCGCGCCTTCTGCCGTTCAAATCACCGACTGTTTCCACCTGGTTTCCAA
Organism: Bryobacterales bacterium; assembly: GCA_003167495.1. Classification (GTDB taxonomy): domain Bacteria; phylum Acidobacteriota; class Terriglobia; order Bryobacterales; family Bryobacteraceae; genus Bog-105. The sequence continues at coordinate 44,176 of PMSX01000369.1, forward strand.
TCTGAGTGAAGCCGTGGGACGCGATATTCAGCAATTGCAGATCGACGCGCGAAAGCAACTGGCGCAAAGCGAAACGCGCGAGCAGGGAAAGACAAATAAACTGACACTGGTCGAAGCGCGGCGCCAGAGATGCCGGCAGGCGCGTTACCAGCGATATATGACGGTGCGTAAATTACACCGTCAAGGTCACACTCAGCAAGAGATCGCGGAAAGGATTGGCATCAGAGCGGGCACCGTCTCACGATTGCTAAATGCGCCGACATTCCCAGAGCGCCAGATCCGAAGCGACCGGCGACGGGATCAGGCCCTTTTCTTCAGAGCCGCAGGCGTGGCTTGCAGCCGTCCTTGACTCGAACCCACTACTTTGCTGGCCGCGTATCGGCGCTGCTCAACATGCGGCCGCGAATGCTATCAGCGGCGGGCGGCTGCAGCGCCGAGGCTGAGGGGTTCCACCGGGGGTTCCACCCCTGGCACGCACAGTTGGTTATCATGATTGAACCCGGCCCATGGAAATTTTCAAGAAATTGCTGGTGCTCATCGTGACGCTCTTTGTTACGATGCTTCCTTTCGGTTTCAGCTTCGCCAGGAATACGAACCAAACTTGGCATGACCTCTTTGGTAGAGGCGAAGCATTGTTATTGGGAGTAGCGTTCGGGGCTGATGTCCTCGCTAGATCTTTCATTCAGACCAAGGACCGGCCCACCCGCTTAATCATCGGTCTTTTCGCTGGGCTCATTTGCGCGGTAGACCTGGTTTTTTACGGGTACGCCACCACCGTCGAGGCCACACCTGGCGCAATTGCGCCTGTTGCTGCAATTTCTCTGTGGTCCCTCATCTGCCTTTTGGCCAGTGTCCTTCTCGAAATTGCCGTTATACTAGAAGAGGAGCTATAGTTTCCATGACCCCACAACTCTATGGTATTGGCGCGCTTCTTCTCGGCGTGGCTGCAATCTTGAGTGCTATTTTTAAACGCCAAATCAACAAAGCGCTATCGGCAAATTCATCCGCCCACAGTACCCCAAAGGGCGCCGTTCACCTGTAGTTCCCTGCCCTCGAGTTTCTTCGCGCACGAAAAGTCCCAGAAAGCCCAGAACGGCGCGCCAGGCGTCGGGCGGCTGCAGCGCCCTTCTGCCAAGGCCAGGTCGCGCGATTTCCAACGCAATCGATTTCATGCTGGCAAGAAAGACGAGCCGTCATGAGCGATTGCCCCTGGTGTTGGAAGCATCCGACACCTCAACGGAGTCCACTCCGCGGCTAGATATCTACTGGATACAAGGCCGCTGGTGGCCGCTCGTTACCGGAACAAAGAATGAGAATGCTGTCGTCGACTCCGTCGACAGGCGGTATTTCGGCTTTGCCTTTTCAGGCAGGCCATGTACGACCTGAAATGGAGACCTCGCCGTTACCGGCAGTGATCAATGGAGGGATTGGCGGGAGCAATTGGTCAGCGAGGACGAGTTCACAGCGTTGTGCCGGTCATATTGCGTTCGCGCCGGGTCGAAGCCGGCGCTTTTGTCCAGTGACTGCTAGCGTCATTGCGCCAAACCGCAACCGAAACGAATTGGGCATACCCCCGAGAACGCCCATCTGGAAATCGAAAACGGCATTCCGATGCTGAAGCGGCTCAAGAGAAAGCCGGATCCCGAGGGCCGGGCACGCCTGGAACAGATGATTAAGGAACGGCTACAACCGACCGGCATCATGGAGGTGCTGGTAGACACTCAGCACTGGTTGGATTGGACCCGGCGATTTGGCCCGATTTCCGTGTACGATGCGAAGCTTGATGACCCTGTAGGCCGTTACATCGCAACCACATTCTGCTACGGCTACCACTTCGGGCCGAAGCAGACGGCACGGTCGCGGCCTGGATCGGCGACAAGTCTCTTTTGTGAACCAGCGGCACGTAACCGAGCAGAAGCTGAATGAGGCTATCGACATCGTCGTTGACGGCTACAGGGCATTCCCGCTCCCTGAAGCATGGGGATTGGGGAAAACGGCATCAGCAGACGGCACGCAATGGGATCTGTATCCCCAGAACTTCATGTCGGAGTACCAGATTCGCTATGGCGACTGGGGCGGCTTGGGTTACTACCTTGTTGCCGATGATTATATCGCGTTGTTCTCGCGATTCAGCACGTGCGGCTCTTGGGAAGGCCACGACATTTTGGATTTCGTGACGGAGACCGATGAATCTTTGCACCCTGAGATTGTGCACACCGACACTCAGGGCCAGAGTGCAGCCATTCTCGGATTGGCCCATCTGCTCGGAATCCAGCTGATGCCGCGCATTCGGCATTGGAAGGACCTTCGTCTTTATCGCGCTAGCTTCGAAGACCGCTACGAGCACATCGATGCACTGCTTACGAAGGAAATGGACTGGAAGTTGATTGCCGCGTTTTGGCCGGACATGCTGAGAGTAGCCGTTTCCATTGCTGACGGCCGGGTCACTCCTTCCACCGTTCTCCGGCGGCTCGCAACGTACACCCGCAAAAACAAGCTGTCCTTCGCGTTTTGCGAGCTTGGTTGCGCTGTCCGGACGATATTTCTGTTGCGATTCCTCACCGACATTGACCTGCGCCATAGAATCCGAGGGGCCACGAACAAGAGTGAGCGTTCAACAAATTCGCTCAGTGGGGGTTTTTGCAGGCGGGGGCGTGATCGTGGAGAACCTTCGTGACGAGCAGCGCAAGATCATCAAATACAATCACCTCGCAACGAATCTGCTGATTTACCACAACGTCGTCAACATGAGCCGCGCGTTAGCACGACTGGTCATGGAGGGGCACGAAGTCAGTCCGGATGCCTTATCCGCTATTAGCCCATATCAGACGGAACATATCAACCGATACGGATCGTACAAGCTTCGGCTGGACAGAACACCAGAGCCGATCGATGAAGTCCTGAAGCGGCCACCTCAGAGTGAGAAATCGACCGTTGTGGTCATCCGCCGAGCCCAGGGCCTGTCCTAAATTAAGAGATCAATGGGTTTTTAGAAGCAATCCTTACCGCTACCTTATTACACATCGCCGTACAATTGACGGCTATCCAGTGGCAGGTATAGCGGCCCGCCTTTTCACCTTCAAGTGTAGAATGTGTTATACGTTATGTATAACGGAACTTGGGATTGGGATGACGCTAAAAACGAACTCAACCTCAAAAACCACAGGTTCGATTTTTGGCACGCCAAGAAGGTCTTCGAAGATCCAAATCACATGATAGAAAAAGACCGAATCGACCCTCAAACCCGCGAGCAACGTTGGCATGCCATTGGGCTGGTCAACGGCCTAGTCATCACGCTAAGTCACACGTACCGAAGGAAGGACGATGCCAAAAACGAAAAGGGCTATTACATCCACATCATCAGCGCGTTTAAAAGCAAAAAGAGCGACGAACTCCGCTACTTTAAACAGATCTACGTCCAAGATCCCTAGGACCGCGTCGCGCGACTGGGCACCCGTGGCGGAACCGCCGGAGTCACCGGAGTTTTGGGAGCGCGTACAGAAGGCGGCCGGGAAGTCTCCGCCTCTCCCACGCGCCCAAGCACTTGCTTTAAGCAAGCTAGCCAAACGCAAGATCGCCAGCGGCTACAACGGGATGGTAGACACATCCGATGTCAAAGATTTGACTGAGGAAGAATTGGCCGCGGGCTTTCGCCCTGAGGCCAAGCAACTCGTCGCTATGCGCCTCGACCGTGACATTCTGGAATGGCTCAAGACGTATGGTAGTGGCTATTCGACGCGCATCAACGGCATTCTGCGCCACGCGATGGAAGCCGCTGTGAAGGCTGGATGAGAACTAGATGATCCAGATTTGCGGGAAATGCAGTTGCTACTACTATCAGCCGAAAACACCCAGACACTAATCGAGTTAACACAATCCCTGATGGCTGCAAATGGTGGCCGCTTTGACGCTGGAAGACATCACTGCCGCCGCGATGACCAGTCCGAAAAGTAGTTTGTTTATAAAAGTTCGCATGCCAGCAAGGATATACCAACAAAAGCATTTTCGGGGAACCCTGCTCAAGCACTGGTACCAAATCAAAAGTCTTCTGGGGAAGCATCCCCCAGTGGTACCGACGGTAAGAGACATCGGCGGCGGCGCGCCAGGCAACGGCCTCTGCCAGGCCAGAGGCGCGCCGAACACCTTCCGTTAAAAGTAAGGGAGAACCGGGGGAGGAGTGGGTATCTCCCCGTTCTCTATTTTGTACGGAGTTCGCGCGATGGCCAAGTGCCCGGGCCAAACACTCACATTGGGGTCAAGCGCTGAGCAGGCGCAGTTCCGACTGTACGCGCGTTTCGCGGTGCGTTCAAGAGCCCGACGGGAGAGTATCCACCGCGGCATCGAGCGACTCGCCGTAAAATTGTTCTCCCATGACAAACGGCTCCGAGTCTGGCCCTGGGCGGGAATCAGTCGGGTTTAGTATCAGCAGGAGGACCTTGGGTCCAGGCAGCGACTTTTTCTCCCTCAGGTGGCTCAACAGTTGGGCCGCACAGGCAGAAGACTTGGGCAACCCACACAATATCCTTTGTTTTCACGGAACGGAACTCGTTTACGGTCTCACCACGGTAGCACTCGTCGGCACTTTTTGGGCACGGACCCGAACAGGGCCACTCATTAAGCGACTCCAACCACTTCAGCGCCTTCTCTTTTGTCTTCCGAGTTGAAGAAAGGCCACTTCCACATTTAATAACCGGCATAACGATTTCGCTCGCAGCAGATCAGAACTGTCTGGATGTATAACCCATTCCGGGAAACAGAACCTTTTGGGGACGGACCGTTTCGGTCAGCCGGCCACACGAGCCTTATCTGCCGGTGGCACCATGGGCACTCGGTCTGAGTCGTTTCGCTCTCGAGCTGCTTGCGGCACTGACATTTAAAGCACAGCCCGCGGCCTAGTTGTCGCTTGCATGGGAGAGGCCTGCCTCATCGTTTTGATCGTCACAAAATTGAACGGCAAGCTCCACCGCCATCTCGATGGGCCAACCCTGCTCGTACGCCTCCGCTTCGATACCAGCAGCGATCGCTGAATGCGTTCGGAACCTCCGAGCTCGGGCGCCAGGTGCTTTCTGATCGTTTCGGCGATCCATTCGCGGGCGAGTTCCCGAAGGTCGACTGTCTGGGTGATCACGCCGGTTTGGTTCATAGTCCGCTCTTTCTGTTTTTCGGGGGAATTTGTGCAATTGGCAACGCCGGCGTCTGAACCATCTCGATTTGCGAACCGATATTCGCGAGAGCATCCACCGTCTGGCGCTTCTCTACCAGAATGCCGCAAAATCCGCCCAAAAGGAACACAATCAGCACAACCAGCGCTTTCATGAGCCAGCCGTCTTCGATTTTTTCCTGAATGAGCCGCTCGTTGTGAACCTCGACATCTCGCGCGGCAGAAACGAGCTTGGTTGTCTCGTTCGAGATTGTCGACGCAATGCCTCGGTAATCCTGCACTGCGGGCTTGAACCCTGCAAGAATCTCGCCGGCGAGCGCTCTAATATCCTTCGCGCTCGATGCGAGCATCGCCGTCGTATCCTGCAGCCCGGTGTCGGCGAGCTGCTGGCGCAAGTTTTCACTCATCGCCCTCGCAACCGCAGCAGGGTCGACGCCCGCCGCGATCTCCTGGGGGAGGCCGGCGAGGCGTGCATCCACCTGGCCGTGATAATCGGCCGCCACTTTCGTTTGCGATCGCAACTCAGCCAGGAATTCCCCAACAGCGTCTGGTATGCGTTGCCCGACTATCGAAACCAGGCCCAGCATTTCCATCAACTGCCGGAACTCATCGCCTGGTGGCAACTCGTTCACGTAAGAAACCAGGGCCGCGTATGTTTCGCGGTCCTGGGTATTGTCGAGCCGAGCAGCTAGCCCTGCGATCACATTGGGAGTGATGGTCCGATTCACAGGATTAACAGGTCCTTCACCCGATCCAATTCCTTGTAGATGTTGCGCCGATAAGCTTGGGCACGCCAAACGCTCCCGGCCAGCTTGAGCACCGGTAAGTTTGTTTTGCGTTCTGCCACCGCGTTCAGGGTGAGGCCATGCTCCCGTGCTTCGAACTCGATATCATGCAAGCGGTATTCCATGTTGATAATTTCCGGGTGGAACACTTGCCGGAATTCCACGGCGCCCGGGTCGGTCTCCCAATAGCCGAAGTCGGACATTTTCACCGTGGCGTTTCTTACGATCAGGTAGTCGACCCGATCCTGTAAAAACGTCGCCCAATCGAGCACACTGGCAACGCTGGCCGAATCAGGCGTCACAATGCCGATGGCGGTGAAAGCGACGCCACTTTCCGCCGCTGATTCGTACATCGAATCAAACCACTCATGGGCGACGTCGCCAGCGCTGGCGCCCATATCGGCAACTGCGATCGGCACACCCTTGTCGAGAACTTCAACGAACTGATCGAGCCCGCGCGCCAGGTGGATGTTACTTTTACGAGCCTTCGGGAAGAAATGGGCGAGTGACCCTTGGGCCTTATTCTCCGTGTCCATATCGATCAGAGCGACGGACGTTTTATGCGCCGCGTACCACTCCACCAGCATCGTGGCGAAGGCCGTTTTCCCGGTTCCGCCCTTGCCGCCTTGGGTAAACACCACCCGGCTGATTGGCTCAGGCTTCTCAACTGGAACTTGCATCTGTGTGACTGCTGCCATAGTTTTACCTTTCTCCTTCGTTGTTCAGGTTGCGAATCGGCCCCGGTCTACGAACGAAGAGCGGTTTCTTCTCTTCGTTCGGAAACAAAGGCTGGTTGTACGAAGCTCTGAGCGCCGCCCGAGCCGCCGCTCGTTCCTCGGCTGTCAGTCGAGGCGTTACTGTGTCAGTCGTTTCCACCGGGTTAACCGGTGAAAACTCTAAATCGGGTTGAGCCTTGCGAGGGCGAGAGCGCCGCTTAATGAATCGCCGAAGTGTCTCGTGATGCACCCGCACTTTGCACTCAACAGCCAAGATCTGCTGAATGTCTCGATACGTCCGTCCTTCTCTTCGCCACCGCAAGATGAACGCTCGAAACGGATCAAGTATCGACCGTGGCGGTTTTGCCGGCTGATTGTCCAAGACATGCTGCAACTCTGGAGTAACGAAGAAAACCTCCGACTTGGGCATTAGTTGACCCTCGTGGGCATATGACCAGAGCAGCATCGTTGGTCACAGCAACTGATGAAAAGAAAGACACTATCCCTAACGCCTACGGCGTTAGGGAAATCTTCGTTGAAACACAGCCCGGTTTGTCGCCTTCTTGTCGCCCATCCGTCGCCCATCCGTCGCCCATCTGTCGCCCTTTTGTCGCCCTTTTGTCGCGCGCCGATTTGAGGCCGTCTTTGTGTGAGATAGAGTACATTTCTGCCCTACTCGAATTTCTTGATGGTGATGCTTTGAATTGACGGCCCGGTGTATTGAGTCCCGCCGGGCCCGCGAACGCCGAACTGCGCTTCATGCTGCGAAGGCTCTATTACGCGAATAACCCGCTGGCCGGCGATGGCCGCCAGTAACGGCGCTAGGCCCTGGCCGGTGACCGTGACGGTGTGGGAGGCGAAATCCATCGTCACGATGTTGTTGTCACCTTCGAAGTGAACGAGACGGATCCAGGGAAAGCCATGGACGCCACGGCGTAGCTGAAACAGCAGTGAGAGTGGCCTGTGCTGCTCATCTGGTGCGAGCTGCCAATCCTCAGAAACTAATGCTGAGTCCGTTGTCCCGTTCGACACTGACATCCTGGGTTTCCTCCCGTTGAATTTGTGGCCGTTGCTGAAGCGTGTGCCGTTCTTGCTCTTGCTGGACGTGCTGATAAATAGCGTGCTCATGGACGCCGAAACCGCGCACGGATGAGTTGGCGGCCCATTGCGCGCGCCCGGCTAACTCAGTGGCTGACTGGCGATCGCCAGAGACACCCACGGATTCCCGAAGGGCCTGCGCATCGCTGGTAACCACCGTGAGGCCCTCTTTGCCACGCGTGAGGGCGACATAGGCGAGGTCTCGCTTCATGCCATCCGGCGCCGCGATGACAAAGTCAGCGGTATCGCCCTGGCCAACGTGGGCGGTAACCGCATAGCCGCTCGTAAATTGTTTATACGCCGCTGGAAGCTGGCGGCCGTCCCGCAGGCGGATCGCGCCGGCGTCGACGCTGGCCACCGTGACCAGCTCGCCGTTAGTTGCCTTGAACCCATCGCGGCCTTTTTCTTTCCAGTTCGATTGAAGTAAGAGCCGATCACCCGCTGAAACCTCGAGCTTTTCCTTTTCGAAGACGCCATAAGCGGCGCTCTGTTTGCCAGTGAGGGTTATCTCCTGGCCGTTGCTCTTGCGAGCCCTCACATCGTCTCTGCTGGCGGAAATGACCTCCAGAGATTCGTTTTTCGCGATGCTTTTCACGGCTTTATGGAAGCTAAGCACCTGGCCCGGTTGGTAGCGCTTCATCTGCTTTTTCTGCGCTTCCGTCCAATCCAAAGCCCGGTGTTTTTCAAACTCGCGCCCTTCGCCGATTTCTCCATGGGCTTTGCGATCCGCCCGAATGGCATGCGTGATGCTGGCAATCTGATCGTGAGTACGAGCGACCACCAAGACAGAGCGCTCTTTCCCTTCAAGATTCGGTACCGCCGCGGCTTCGCGCCAGGCGCGCGCCGTTTCCTTTCCGACTAAGCGAAAATCCACTTCCCGGATAACGCCCATCTTTTCGAGCCGCTCGTATCCTTCGGCGGGCTTCGTGCGCAACGTTTCCATTGCCGCTCTGTACTCGGCGTCTTTCTGCCGGCTTATCTGACGGATCGAAACCGTTTGAAGATCTGACTCGCGTTCCAGAATGCGGAGAGCATCGCCAGCGTCTACCGCTTTGATCTGGGCCGTGTCTCCAGAGAACACCACACGCGCGCCCTGATCCTTGGCTACTTTCAGCAACCGGCTCATGTCTTTGCTGGAGACCATCCCGGCTTCGTCGACGAGCAGAACACCGCTGCGGAGCTGAGCTTGCTGGTTTGGATCCGCCAGCAACCGCGCTATCGTCATCGCATTGGGAAGACCGTCCTTCTGGAGAACTTGCACCGCCCGGGCCGATGGCGCTACCGCAGTCATGTTTACCCTGGCGTCCTTGAGCCCTCGATCCAATTCCTTCAGAGCGTAGGTCTTGCCCGTGCCTGCAGCGCCGTTGATGTTGAAGGCGAAGTCACGATTAGCGAGCGCTTTTAAAACGGCTTCTTTCTGCTCTGCCCGCAACGTGTCCGACGCCACAAACGTGTGGCCCTGGCCGAGCGACCCATACTTGGCGACACCAGAGTTGATTGCCGCCTTCATGGCGAGTTCGCGATCAAGGGTTGCTTGCGTGGCAACTTCGCCACGCGCCATCAACATGGCGCCCGTCGCCACCTGTGCGAGAATTTCGCCCTTAACTTCCGGTAAATCAACACGCCCGCGGCCATGCCGCAAAGCTTCTGTTTTCAGTTCATGGCTTTTCGCCACTGAAACACGCTCAAACGTGTGCTCGGTTGCATGTGTTAGAGAGGGCGCGGCGGGCGCGGTTTCGAGAACGGAACCACGCTCCAAGGCCGTCCGAAGAGAGGTTTCGCCGCGCTCGGCTTCTTGTGGACTCAACCGGGCAAACTGGCCGGCCTTTACATCAGCCGTGGTGATTTCCGTCAACTTTTCAGGCCGAGAGTCCCGAACGAGTAGCGCTACTTCTCTATTCGAAAGGCGCCGCCCGTTTTTCTCAATGAAGTCCGCGATAGCGGCGTCTCGCTGCTCGCTACGCCGGCTGAACTTCTCGCGAGTCTCTTCGGTGATGCCCTTGATGCCAAAGCCGTTATCCTGTCCGTGCCTTGAGTGATCCTCGATTTGATACCCGAGCTTCATGGTCTCGCGTGCGAGGGCATTGCGGTAAACCTCCGTCAGATATTCCCGCTGATCGTAAATCTCAGACGCCTGCAGCGCTTTCCATTTGCCTTCTACGCCGTCATACGTTAGATTCCCCGCTACCAAGTGCGTATGGAGCTGCGGATCTAACTCACGGCTGGTGTCATGCTCATAGCGCGCGATCACTAGATTTGAGGTTTGGCGGTTGTCGTTCATTCCCCCCTTGCGGACACGAGCGGCGGCTATGTTCTCCATCTCGGCCGCCATATCATTCACGGCAATTTTGTGAGCCTCGATCAAACGCGGGTCGAACATCGCTTGCACCGAAATGTCTTTTGGAGCGCTCACTGTGAAGTCGTAAAGGTTCCGAGCAGTGCCTGTTTTTTCGATCTGCTCAACGCCATTCCGCTCCACCAGTCCGTAGCGATCGGCACTCTGGCGCGGCCGAAGGAACTCACCGGTAGACGGATCGATCCCCTGGCGGATGGCTTCAAACTGCTCCATGGTGACGGCGCCTTCAAGGCCGAGCAGCTCGGCGCCACGCCCCATCCACTGCCCCGTGACGGTCTCGCCCACTGAGTAGTAATCGTTATTGGAAAGGTGACGAGCCGCGTACGTCTCACCCCCCGTCATGGCCTTGGGCGTCAGCACTTTTAGAACCTACTGCCCGAAGCCGATCTGTGCGTCGCGACTCATCTCGGGTTGGATCCTGGCGCTGTATTCCTGTCGCAATTCCCGCGCGCGCTCAACGAGCGGCTGCATCTCTGTTCGCAGCTCGGCTTGTCGCGCTTCAGACGCTTGTGGGTACTCCTGCACAACAGCTTGATACTGCTTATGAGTGTTCTGCGCTTCCCTGACAATTTGCTCGTTCGGCAGTTGCGCTGCCGGCTGTTTCACCCACGCTGGTACCCATTCTCCCCGCGCCGCGGCTTCCTGGAACTCGGCCCGATGTTCCTCACGCCACCGCTGCTTCGCCACGCGATCGGCTAGTGCGCGATCGGCAGCCCGTTGCATTAAGTCGACCGTGCTTTTGATGAGTTCGGGATCAATGGGCTTCGGCCCCTCTTGTTCTTCCGCCATAACTCCTCCCGTCACGCGGCGCTACGCGTCCGCCACTGCCCACCGTCGAATCCATGGACGTGCAGCAATTGAGTCATCCGTCTTTGGCCGGCTGCGCGTTCGACATGCGCAACTAGGTGGATCTCGTCGCCGACTTCGCTCTGAATCGCGTCAAAGGGGAGACCCACACCCGCCTGCAAAGCGAGCCGCGCCAGGCGATTTAACGCATTCACCGCTGAACTGGCATGCAGGGTAGAAAGCGAGCCGAGCTGCCCCGTGTTGAGCGTTTGCAGGAGATCATAGGCCGCGCCATCGCGCACTTCGCCGACAATCAAACGGTCTGGACGATGACGTAGCGAAGCTTTTACTAAGTCCCTGATCGTCACCCCGGCATGCGCTTCGAAGCGCGCCCTGTTGGGACGGTCCAGAGGGATTTCGGCCGTGTCCTCGATCAAGATGACGCGTTGCTCTACCGGAATTAGATCGAGCAGCGCCTTTACTACGGTGCTCTTGCCGGCGCCAGGCGCACCACTCACCAGAATGTTAGAGCGATTGCCGATTGCGTCACGAAGTACTGTGGCCATGGCGGGGACGATCATGCCGTTATCCACCAGCTCGGCCAGCATGAACCAGTTCTGTCGGAACTTCCGCACTGTCAAGGTAATGCCCTGCACAATCGGCGGCATCATGGCCGCGACGCGGGAACCATCCGGAAGCCTGGCTTCAAGAATGGGATTACCCTCATCGGCTTCACGTCGAGAGATCAAGCGTGCAATGGCATTCACTGCCTTACGGAGCTGATCTTGCGTTGGGACGGCTATAGAGAGATGTTCCATGGCATTCCGCCCCGCCACTTCAGCGAACACGAGGCCGTTCTCACAAACACAAACCTCTGAATAGGTCTCCGACACGATGGCGGCCTGTAGCGCTTCGGGGAGATGCGGCAAAATCAGGTCAAGACTGGTAACACGCATCAGGAGAACTCCGGTAGCCCTTTCGTCTCGACTTCGGCGAGTGCCGCTAGCACTTCCGCCGCCGCAGTCTCCGAAGCGACGGTGGATTCAACCACACGGCCCCGATCCCACTCTGGAATGGTGCGCTCAATCAGCGCTGGATGGCGTGTCAGCGGCGGCTGATAGGGTAATCGAACTTTCACGACGTGCAGGCCTGTCTCGCCGTCGCACGGCCGCTGGCAAAAATAACCCGTCAGATCTGGCAAGCCCTGAATTTGCGAAGCGAGCAACAACGGCTTGCGGATATCCTCGGGACCGCTGAAGTTATTGCGATCGTTCTTCCCAAAGAGCGAACCGGTACGGCTCTCGCGATAGCGCCGGATCTCCACTTCTCCAAACAGATCCTGCAATGATTTGGCCGTATTAGGCTCACTCACCGCTAGAATCACCTTCGTGCCAGCTTGCGAAAAAATGGTATTCGCCTGGCGCCCGTAGCGGTCTTCGAGTTGGGAGGTGTTTTGCATCCCGAGCACTAATACATTGCCGGTGGACCGCATCATGGTCATGCCCTCAGTCAGCTTCGGCAACGTGTTCAGCGAATCCAATTCATCCAGGACGATCCACACTCGGCGGCCTGGCTGCTGGCTTGACATAACGCGCAGCATCGCCATATCCGCCCAGGCACTCTGCAACGGGCGCAGGGCTTCGCGCGTTTCTGCGGTGTTGGGAAGAAAGAGCCAACCATTCCGGTCTGCGGACCATTCCCGAATCGTGAAGCGCTCCCGCAGAAAATCCTCAGGCATCATGCGGAGTGCATAACCGACTTGATTCAACGTGCCGAGAATGCCCGCCAGCTGCGGTCCAGCATTTTTGGAAAGCGAATGCTCATGCTCCGTGCCCCGGACTCGCTTATATATTTCTTCTGGATGCGCCAGCCAGAAAGCGAATTCCTGGCAACTCGGCCGCGGCTTCGTTCCGGTCAACAGATAGGCGGCAATCTTACAAGCCTGATCGTCGAAGAACTGCGCATGCGAGTTATTCGGGTGCGACGGATACAAAGCTCGGGTGACTGAGATCGCATCCGCTTCGTCTATCACTTCGTTGCCGATGTCCCAGCGGACGCAACGGTCATCTTTTGGACTCAGGATCTTGTCACCCCGCTGAGGATTATAAAACTCCGGGATAAACTCGAGTTTGGAATCGAGCACGACGCAGGTGTCGCCGCAGAATTGGGCATAGTAGAGCAATTGTTTGATAAATTGCGTCTTGCCAACGCCTGTATCGCCCACCGCTAAGAAATGTTTGGACTCATCGCGTCGGCGCATCTGAAGGCGTTTACTTTTTGACATACAAGCCGAACCCGTCTCCCTTCGTCACGCTGTTGAATTCGTCGACCGTCAACATTTCACCGCCACGCAACTGTATCCCTTCGCGGGCACTCTTACGGCGACGGAAATCAAGCACCGCGCCAAGAACAAAACTGCACAGAGCCACTGCGCACCACACTTCAAGTGGCGGGCGAAACAAGTCCGATAGGTCCCGCCCGTGGTACACGTTGACGCGCAGCCAGGCGTGGAACGCAGTGGGATTCTCGCCATGCACCACGCGAACGGAAAGAAGGCGGGTTTCCGCAACCGGGCCTGATACCGGATGCCCATTCTGGACGAGCACGTGATATTTGTGATCTTGCGACCCTTTGAAGAACGTCGCCACCGTCCCAATGGGAGTAGAAGAGATCGAGGTCACCACGTATTGACCTACGTAGAAGCGCTCGACGGGCGGCTGCAGCCCTAGCCAGACCGCCATGATCGGAATTATCGAAATTCCGGCCAGTAAGACGCCTGCAATCAAGCCGATGGGGGCGCGAAGTGGGAAGTTGGATGCCATAGCAAGCCTCAGTAGGAGAAACCAGCGCCATCGGCTGTTCGAGACAATCCGAGAGAATGCTGGTTCCTTGTCTGCGATAACGACTCCTCATAGGACCGCAATCGCGTCTGTTGTTCCGCGTGGCGCTCCGCATCGCGCCGCAATTCATCGCTATCGATCTTGGTGGTGATCCCCGGTTCCGCCTGGCGCAATACAGTAAAGGCGTCGTTGATGCCTTCAAAGCGCGCCGCGTAGGTGGCATGGACGGTTTTGCGGGCTTCCGGGCCAGCCGTTACCGCCAACTCGTTCCGATAGTCGTGTTGCACGGCTAGCGCCGCAGCCAGCAGTGCATCGCGGGTCTCGCCGAGAGTTTGCGTACGTTGCTGCGCGATATCCGCCGCAGCTTGGCGGTCTTGATGGTCATCGAGCAAATTCTGCGCGCGTTCAAAAAAAGAAGCCATACATTTGTCTCCTAATGAAATGCCTGGTCGGCGTGGAAGTCCACGATGGTCAGGCCAAGAGGGTTGTACTGCACCATCCGAGCGTCGATGTGATCGGCAAAAACGAACGAAATTGTTGCCGTAAGATCTTCCCGGCGAATCTCCTGCTCTGTGCCGTTCCCGTAAACGACGCGCTGAAAGTCCACCAGCGCCTCATATGGCGAAGTGGATAGGTTGGTGATGGCGACCTTGCGTACTTGGGCCTCGGTCTGCTCGACTTGCCCGTTGAGCAGTTTCTTGATCCACTGACTCGCCTGGTCCTCTTGATAGGACTGGGTCCCGAGCTGCTGGCTCAAATAGTATTTGCTGAGAAAGTAATCGGACAACCGCTCTTTTTTGTGCGTGTAATACTTCGTCACAAAGTCGCTCAAAAAATGCTTCACTTCCGGCGCTTGCGGCTTATATACGGAGTCCGACAGATAGATGGGTTGCGCGTTGCCTAGGTCGTTGATGCGGACCACAATCGGTTTGAAGCCCATCAGCGCACGGTTGTTTTGGTACACCTCGACGCCCAGAAAAACGAGGGCAACTGTTAGGATGCCGACGATGGCAGAGAGCACTTTGTTCTCAGCGGCCATCCGGCCAAACTGGACGGACTTGCGCACCGAGAATTTGGCATCGTTCAAGTCAGAAGCAGGGAATGTTGTTGCCATAGTCTTTCCTTTAAAGCCAGCGGTTCACTATCGGAATCGGAATGGAGCTACCGGCGTAGGCTGAGCCCGTCGTTAAGTCGTTCACAAAGGAACCCACTTTTAGACACGCGATCGCGCCGGCACAACAAATCACCGTGAGGGTGATGAAGATCGCGGAGAACTGCCCAAGCGAGTAATTCCCATGAGTGGAGTTGGCGATGAAATTCAGCAAGACATTTGAGAAGAGCGCCACAATGCACGCGGCCACCACGCGGTAGAGCGAGTACTTGATCATGTAGTTCACCCACGCCCAAAAGAAGTGTTGCGTCGCGCGAAACAAGTAACTGACGATGAAAAATGGCCCCAGGATAATGCCGATTCCAATGGCCCAGAAGCTTAGCGCGGTAATGGCAAACAGAGCCAGCTCGATGATGATCATGTCAAGCGCCACGCCGAAGTACAGAATGGTTGCCCCTATGTCGTACACGTGCGGCTTCTCCATCCCACCCCAGATTTGATGGACCTTGGTCAGAAACAAATCAAGTGTGCTGATATTGATCTGCGCCGCCATCCAGCGCCCTTCCTCCGTGAAAATCTGATGGAAGTTGTAGCCGATGAGCGGCAGTGGAGCATTGTAATAGCGCAGCAGGTTGTAACAGATCAAAAAGCGAATCAGTACTTTCCAATAGCTTTCGCCGCTGAAGATGTGGTCACCCACCAGGTAGTCATAGGTCCATTTGAGCGCACCGATAACCAGCGCGAATAAACCTAGCTTGTTCAGCAACGGAATCGCTTCGCCGAGGAAGATACCGGCTGTCGGAGCCACCAGCGCATTGAGCGCGTTCGTGACATATGACAGAAGTTGCACAGTCCCGGGATTGACGGGGATGGGCGTGAATTGAGCGAAAATCGGTGTCATTGTCGGTAGTTCCTAAAGTCGTCCTCTAACTTCACGACTGGCACGTCTGCGGGCTTCATACGTTCGAGAGCCCCGACTTTGTGCTTGTGCTCTTCCATCAGAATCGAAGAAAGAAGGCCGATGATGATCAGCAACGCGGCTAGCACCAGCTTGAGAATCATTGCGCGTAGGACGCAAATAAGGCGGCGTCCCCTCCCCAGCCGATCGCTTGACTGGCTATTGCGTTGTCGCGAATGGTCATGACATTCAAATCCGCCGCCAGCGTGTCACGCTGAATTTTGTTCGTTAGAATTTGCTGCTCGGCGATCGTGGTGAGCAGCGCGTTCGCATCTTCAGCTTGCCGATTTGAGAGCACACTCGAGCTGGAGATTTGATTTAACTGCTCCACCTCTGAGTTGGTGTTGAAGGTCGTGTCCTGTGCAGACGCCTCCAGATTGGATAGCGCCAGATCATTCAGCGGCTGATTGGTCCGGCTGTTGGCGATAGTTTGCATCGCCGCCTGGCTCATGCCATCGGCTACCATGATCGAGGCGATGTTCGCGGAGACAGAACTGCCGCCGATGGGATAAGCACTATAAAATATGGGCGGGTTAATCCCATAAGTCGCCTCGGACCACGCCGGGGGGATGCCGATGCCAGCCGTAACGGCTGGATTCCAAGCAGCCGTTTCACCGAAGATCGTGCGCGTGGCGGAAAAGACAATAGGCGTCGCCACTCCCAACCAGGGCGTGCGGATCGGCGTCCAACCAGCGCTGTAGGCGATCTGGTTGTATGTTTGTGTCACCTGGTTATACACCTGGATGATCTGCGAGACGGTCGCAATGGCTTGCGTAACAGCCGCGACGTCTATCACGGGCAACTGCGATAGGGCCAATACCGGAATGAGCGCAAGAACTAGCAAGCCTCTTTTGAGTTTCGACATTGTTTAAAAATCCACCAATCTTGAAAGTTTGCCCAACAAAAACAGGCCGAAAAACAAAGCGAACATGCCTACTGCCATACACACAAAAAAGCCACATCCGC
>PMSX01000037.1 GCA_003167495.1 Bryobacterales bacterium
AATCACCAGTGTTTACGTAGACGACCAGGACAAGGCCCTGCGCTTCTATACGGAGGTACTCGGCTTTGCCAAGAAGGCGGATTTCAGTAACGGCCCATTTCGCTGGCTAACCGTGGCCGCGCCCGAGGAACTGGACGGCACTGAGCTGCAGCTGGCGCTGAACGACAACCCCGCAGCCAAAGCGTACCAGCAGGCGACGTTTCAACAGGGCCAGCCGGCGGCGATGTTCTTCACTGACGACGTCAAGGGCGACTACGAGCGGATCAAGGCCCACGTCGGCGAGTTCACGATGCCGCCCACCAACGTGGGCTACGCGACCATTGCGAAGCTGAACGACACATGCGGCAACCTCATTCAACTCACCCAGCTAGCACGCTATTGACGGCGGCCGTTCAGCAGGATGGCAGCCGGGGGCGCTGCCGGCCCGCGGCTTCAACGGCAGCGCCTCGCGACCGCCATGAATCAATCAACACCAACGAAAAAAAAGAGGAGAAGAAGATGACCGATCGCGAGCGGTACACACCGACCGCGCCAGCTGGACGCAGGTACGAACGGAGGGATCTCGATCCGCGTCGGGTTCGTCTTAAGAGGAGGTCCCATTGAACTGGAACAAATGGGTTCGGCAGATCCACCGCTGGCTGTCCATTGCCTTTACGGTGGCCGTCATCGTCAACGCCGTCGCCGTGGGACTCAAGAAGTATACCGGCTGGGTGGGCCTCTTGGCGCTGGTCCCGCTCGCCTTGCTCCTGTTCACCGGTCTGTACTTGTTCTTGCTGCCGTATGTCACCAAGTGGCGCAGCGGGCGACGCACTGTCTGAACGGGCGGCCGGTCGCACGGCTTTTCGCAATTGCATGAACCAATTCGTGATCAGACTCAAGGTACATTCTTAGGGGTATGTCATGGCCCAGGAGACAAGGAGAAGAAGATGACCGATCGCGAGCACTATGCACCGGGCGCCGCCCGCGGGGCCCAGGTACGAAAGGACGGCGAGAAGTGGACGCTCATTCTCGTCAGAGAACTGCGCCACTCGCGGGGGAAGGTCTGGCAGGCGCTTACCGACCCGGTGCATCTGCGCGAGTGGGCTCCGTTCGACGCCGATGGAAACCTGGCTACGATCGGAACCACGGTGAAGCTCACTACAGTGGGCGCGCCCGTGGCGCAGGTTACCGAAACAACCGTGACGCGAGCCGACGCTCCTGAGGTGCTTGAGTACAAGTGGGGTCGCTTCGATATGCGGTGGGAACTAGAAGACCTGGGTGGCGGCACACGCCTGACGCTGTGGACTAACATCGGTCACCGCTTCATTTCAATGGGTGCTGCCGGGTGGCACATTTGCTTCGATGTTCTGGATCGTCTTCTCAGCGGGACTCCCATCGGCCGCATGGTTGGGCCCGACGCGATAAAGTTCGGCGGCTGGCAGCGATTGAACGCGGAGTACGCCAAGCAGTTCGGTATTGACCCCCCCGACTGGCCGCCTCAGGCGGCGAGGCATTGAATCCAAGGAGAAAAAAACATGGAGTCGACCCTGAAAAAACCCACGGACCTGCGCATGCCCAGCTCTAAAGGCATCGCCAT
The DNA here is from genome assembly GCA_003167495.1 of Bryobacterales bacterium. Lineage (GTDB taxonomy): Bacteria > Acidobacteriota > Terriglobia > Bryobacterales > Bryobacteraceae > Bog-105. The sequence goes on from PMSX01000037.1 coordinate 1,577, forward strand.
CGCCTTCTGGATCGTCACCGCCCTCTTCTGCCTCGAAATGAGCTTCACCGCCTACTACGAGCTATTGATCCTGCCGCAGGCGGCCGAGGCCTTCACCCGCCTCGGCTTCCCGGCCAGTTACTTCCGGGTGGAGCTCTCGTGGGCCAAGGTGGCGGGGGTCGCCGCCCTCCTCATCCCCATGGTCCCTGCGCGGCTCAAGGAGTGGGCCTACGCCGGGTTCGCCATCAACCTCGCCTCAGCGCTCATCGCGCACCTCTCGATAGGCGATCGCCCGCAGGCGTTGGCCCCGTCGACGATAACCAGCGTACTCTGGGGACTTTCTTACTTCTTCTGGCGCCGACTGCAGGCCATGCCGAGCGCCTGACCGCAGTGAGCCGAACAAAGCCCTTCTTTGTTACCTTTGGGGACGCATGACGACCCAGGCGCCGCAGCTTCTCTCCATGCTGGACGAAGATTTGTACCGTCTCGGCAAGTCGACCTCGCCCAAGCTCAACAATGTGAGGCCCGACGACGTCACGGTCTATGATCGCAACGGGATTGTGATGGTACGCGCCGACGGTTTCGACGTTTCACTGATTACGGAGGAGCGCCTGAAGAAACAGCGGCCCGGCAGCTACGCATGGAAGCTGCCCGCGAATTTCTCGCTGCCGAACGGACTCGCGCTTATTCCCGATACCCGCTTCCTCACGCCGGGGAAAAACCCCGACCACTACTTCTTATGCCCGCAATCTGATATGACTTTAGGAGAGTATATGGCGCTGCTTTCTAAGCTTGCGCTCGCACTGGAACGGGTTAGAAAACTATGAGCATGACGATAACCTTCGACCGCTGGCACGCGCAGCTCCTGCTTGAGGCGCTGCGGGTATGTGACAAGGAGTGGCTAGCCACAATTGACGGCACTGACGACGAGGACGTGCATGCCGACTACGATAACGACCGGATGCGGCTGCAAATCCTGCAAGAGGCCATTGAACACGCCGCCGTTAAAGCCTTCGGCCCGGATGTTAAAGAATTCTCGCGCGTCCCGATTGCCCCAACCCCACCCAAGGCATCAGGGTTTTAAATTCAATCTCAAGGGCAGGAGCAAGCCGAAGCTCAGGCGGCGAGCGGGCAGCGAAGGCCAAGTCCGATCCGGCCAAATTGTTCCGCCTGAAATGAAATATCAATCCGTAAAGGAAACCATGTCTCAGGAATACATTGAGATCCGCGGTGCGCGCGAGAATAATCTCAAGAACGTCTCGCTGCGGATCCCCAAGCGCAAGATCACGATCTTCACCGGCGTCTCGGGTTCCGGCAAATCGTCGATCGTCTTCGATACCGTCGCGACCGAGGCACAACGCCAGATGAACGAGAATTTCAGCATGTTCATCCGCACCTTCCTGCCGCGCTACGCGCAGCCGGACGCCGATGCCATTGAGAACCTGAGCATGCCGATCGTCGTGGATCAGAAACGGCTCGGCGGCGGGTCCCATTCGACGATGGGCACGATCACCGACATCTACCCGGTGCTGCGCCGGCTGTATTCCCACATCGGCAAACCGTCTGTGGGACATGCGAATGTCTTTTCTTTCAACGACCCAAAGGGCATGTGCCCGAACTGCAACGGCCTCGGCCGCAAGATGGGCGTGGACCTGGATCTGTTCCTCGACAAATCCAAAACCCTGAACGAAGGCGCCATCCTGTTCAATGAGTACGCCGCCGACAGCTGGGGCTTGAACGCCCTCGGCCAGTCGAAACTCTTCGACATGGACAAGAAGCTTTCGAAGTTCAGCGAAAAGGAAATGGAACTCCTTTTATACAGCAAACCGTATAAGGTGAAAATGAAGGTCGGAGGCAAGGCCTTCAATCTAAGCTGCGAAGGTATCATCAACAGATTTATCGCCAAGTACATCACGCGCGACGTGAAGACGATGTCTGAACGTACCCAAAAGGCCGTGGCACCTTACATCACCATGGCACCCTGCACGGTGTGTAAAGGCTCGCGCTTAAGTCAGGAAGTGCTGAAGTGCAAGATCGAGGGATACAACATCGCTGAGCTGGCCGCGATGGAAGTGAGCCACTTGATCGGTGTGATCAAGACGATCAGGGAACCGAAAGCGTCACCCATTGTGAAAACACTGGTCCAGCGCCTGCAATATCTCGTGGATATCGGCCTCGAATATCTCACCTTGAATCGTGAAACAGACACGCTCTCCGGCGGCGAATCGCAGCGCGTGAAGATCGTCAAACACCTGAGCAGCAGCCTCGTAGACGTGATGTATGTTTTCGATGAGCCCAGCGTGGGCCTTCACCCGCGTGATGTGCATCGTTTGAACGAACTTCTTCAACAATTGCGTGATCGAGGAAATACGGTTCTCGTGGTCGAACATGATCCTGATGTCATTAAGGTGGCCGACCATATCGTGGACGTGGGTCCACATGCGGGGAGTCAGGGCGGCCAGGTCATGTACGAAGGTCCGTTCAAGAACCTATTAAGCGCGGACACGCTGACCGCGAAATACATGAAACAGTCGGTTTCGATCAAAAGCGATTTCCGCTCCGCCAGTGGAAAACTACCGGTCAAGAATGCGAAAGCCAACAACCTGCAGAACGTGAGCGTGGACATCCCGAAGGGTGTAATCACGGCGATCACAGGTGTGGCAGGTTCGGGGAAGAGTTCGTTAATTCATCAGAGCTTTCTGCGTCAACACCCGGACTCCATTGTGATCGACCAATCCCCTGTAGGTGTTTCGAGCCGGTCCAATCCAGGCACCTATACCGGCATCATGGATGATGTGCGAAAGGCCTTCGCGGCCGCGAACAAGGTGAGCCCATCCCTGTTCAGCTTCAATTCGGAAGGCGCTTGCGAGAACTGCCAGGGACTGGGCGTGATCTACACGGAGATCCCTGCAATGGGCGAGGTCAAGTCGCCATGTGAGATCTGCGAGGGCAAACGATTCAAAGATGAAGTGCTGGCATACAAGCTCAACGGAAAATCAATCAACGACGTGCTGGAAATGACTGTCAGGCAGGCGCTCGAATACTTCAAGATCGACAAGATCACGAGCAAGCTACAGGCCATGAGTGACGTGGGCCTCGGTTACCTGACCCTGGGTCAGCCGTTGAGCACTCTCTCCGGTGGCGAATGCCAGCGCATCAAACTGGCGAGTGAACTGCACAAACAAGGCAGCATCTATGTGCTGGATGAGCCTACAACCGGTTTACACATGTCGGATATCAGTCACCTGCTGGAGATCATGAACCGCCTGGTGGACGCCGGCAACACGGTTATTGTGATCGAACACAACACAAGCGTGATCAAGAATGCGGACTGGATTATCGATATGGGCCCAGAAGGCGGTACGAAGGGCGGCAAGGTCATGTTCGAAGGCACGCCCAAGCAGTTGCTCACTGCAAAGAATTCGCTGACCAGTGAGTACATACGGAATTGACGTGAGGGGCAAAGTGATCTTGGCCCCTCCCATAGAAAAAGGCTTCTCATTAATTCGTCAGCGTGTAGTTCACAATGACGTCGGTGACGATTTCGACTGGATTGCCGTTAAGAAGCGTTGGTTTGTAGCGCCATTGGCGGACGGCTTCGAGTGCGGATTGTGTAAGATCGTCACTGGGTGAAGAGAGAACGCGAATATCAAGAGGTTCGCCCTCTTTAGAAATCACTGTTTCGAATTCCACCGTACCTTGAACGCGGGCCGCCTTCGCAGCTGCCGGATATGTGGGCTGTACTTTGGTAACCAGGTTCGCTTGTGCCACCCCACCGCCTATGCGAAAGCGCTTGGATTCGGTTGCCGCAGGCGATTCCGTTGCTCCGGGTGTGCCCTGTGCGGCGACGGTCACCTGTTCCTGCAGTTTGCCCAAGGACAAGGTGAATCCGCGATCGACCTTCGAATCGGCTTTCACGTTGAATTCGCGAAACAACGTCGCAAAACCAGGACTCTGCACGCGCAGAATGTATTGGCCGGGCGGCAGCGTCTCAAAAGTGAACTTGCCATCGGCCGAAGTAGTCGTTTCAAGTTTGGTGTTGGTATCAGGATCGAATAGCAGCGCTTTTGCGTTGGGTACGACTGCGCCGCTGGGATCGTAGAGAGAGCCGCCGATGGTGGCGGCAGAGAGACCGGCAGAAGCAAGTAGACCGGCGAAGAGAGTATGTTTCATAGTGTGACCTCGTAGTGAAAGTGGTTGAGATTGGGGCAAAAGTGTAACCGCCGAGGCCGCGAGGGTCAGGGCAGTGAGACAGAAGAGTGCAGCCAAAGTTGAACGAAGGGATCGTGCACTTTGCGGCTGCAGAATTGAATTTAAGCGGTCTTCCAAACCGTCATGCCGCGCCATGGCGATGCCGGCGGTCCGCGCGTGCGGGTTAGCGGTGAAGGATTGCGCGATTGCTAGTAGCTCAGCCGCGTAGTCGGACGGCCGGACGCCGGATTCGATCACCAATTCGTCGCAAGCGCGTTCGCTTTCGCGGCGCAGCAGACGCAGCGCTCCCCAGGCCATGGGCTGAAACCACCAAACGGCGGCGATCAATCGCGCGCAACTCTGGGACAGCAGGTCACGGCGCGAAATATGGGCGAGTTCGTGCAGCAAAACAATGCGGCGGCGCGACGGCGTCCAGCCGTTAGCGTTGCTGGGCAGAACAATGCATGGCTGCCAAATGCCCGACGCCATGGGCATGACAGGTTCAGGATGGATGAATAGCAGGGGAGGCTGCGCCAGGCCTAGTTGCGCACAAAGCTGATGCAAAAGGCTGTTCCAACCGAAATCCTTACAAAGAACAGCGCGTCGCACCAAGGCACGCAGGCGAAGATGGGCGGTCAGCAGGGGTACGAGAGCGAGGAACGTGGCGGCAACCCATAATAGAAACGGCGAGAACACGAAAGTGTGTGTCGGCGGCCCTGCATGTGGCGGCCGCACGAATTGCTGGATGGTGACGACGCCCGCATTGGACGAATGTCCCCAAACAGGGAGGACGAATTCCGGCAAGAACGCGGCTAGAAACGGCCATAGAGATAACAGCACAAATGCCGAAAACAGAATCCCATGGCGCTGCAATGGGCGCAAGCGGGACAGCAGGCGGCACAACAGCGCGCCCGACCCAAGAATTATGGCCGAACGAACGAGCAAATTTACGATGAGCCAAAGCATATCAGCGCCCTTCCTGACGAGCCTTCTCTATCAAAGCGGCCAGACGGTCAAAATCGTCTCCGGAAAGCGTCCGTCCCGAAACGTCGAGTAGTGTCGCCACCGCTTGCTCCGGCGAACCTTCGAAGAATGTGTCGAGCATGTGCCGGATGGCGGAGCGCTTCGCTTTGTCGCGCGGCACGACCGGAAGAAACACGTAGCGGAGGTCTTTTTCCTCGTGGCGGATGTGCTTCTTCTCTTCCAACACACGCAACATGGCGCGCACTGCCGAATAACCAGGAGGGTCGGGAATGTTTTCCAGAATTTCGGCAGCCGTAGCGCGGCCCAAGCGGTAGAGAACGTCCATAATCTGGCGCTCGCGGCGGCTGAGCTTATGCTGTTCTTTTAGCACCATGCTGTAAAAGTAGCACCCGTCGGCGGAGCTGTCAAGCGGAAAAGCACTAGCGGTCGCCTTTTCGTTACAGTTAAGGGCATGAAAGCAGCCCCGGTTGAGGACGCTTGGATTGGCGATGCGGTGCTGGCGCTCTATGCGCGCCTTAAGATCTTGCGCGAAGACGGCCGCGTGGATGGAGAGAAGTGTAAGCGCCTAACGTCAAACCAGTTTTTGGGAACGCTGGGCGAACCAACTAAAGTGGAAGCTAATATAGGGCGCATCTATGCGCTCGAGGGTTTGGAAGCAGCGTTCGGCTGGATTGATGGGCACTTGCTGCCAATGTTTGAACGGCAGGAGGAAAACAGGAAAAAGCGGCTGGCGCGCAGCGCGATTCCGCGACGCCGGGGTTGACGCAGGGGCGAAAGCAGGTCTCAAGGTTCTGAAGCCAGCATCATATTTGAATCGCGCGTCGTCGCCCGCCCGGTCGCGGAGATGATCTGGTTCTTGAAGCCCAAAACCGGCATGAAATAAAGCGGCACCGTTATTGAAGCCGAAACGGTCACAATTTTCTGGTGCGTGACGCTCTCGCTGATCGCGCTGCTAGGCACGCCGCCGACAACCGTAGTGTTCATTACTCCAGGCGGAAAGTTCGCCCTAAAGTAGTTTCGTCCGGTTGCTTGGGCATTGCGCAATTGCGCGGAATCGGATTGTTCCACGCTCAACGCCCGAGCCGCAGCCAGTGCCGCAGCATCCACTGCCACCGAAAGCCTGCGTTGGGCCCAATACACTATCGCGCCATCGACGCAGGTTCCGATGATCGGTATTAGTAAGAATATCGAGACAAATGCGACCATCAGCAGGGTCGCGCCGCGTTCAGGTGCTTTGGCTCCCGCCATATCTGTTCTATCGGCTGGAACATTCTTTCGCCTTAGGATGGGATAGCACGATATCCTCAAGGCTTATGCTTTCCTCTTCGGGAGGACAGGGTTCGGGCCGGCGCGAAGAACTCATCGGCCGCCGAATCGCCCTCGTTAGTATGACCGTCGGCGCAGCCATTGCGGTCTCTAAGGTCGTGGTCGGCGCGCACGCAGGTTCCTCTGCCGTCACTTCGGACGGTTTGGAAGCCGGTGGCGACGTACTCTCTTCGGGCATTGTATACACCGGTCTGTGGCTAGCCGCCAAACCCCCCGACTCTGAACATCCTTACGGTCATGGCCGTTACGAGACGTTAGCGGGCCTAGCGGTGGGCGCAATTCTGCTCCTCGCAGGCGCGGCCATTTTCTGGCATGGCTTCACGTCGTTTGCCGAACCGAGCCGTCTTCCCGCTTACGCCTTGTATCCGCTGCTCATTTCGGTTGTCGTGAAAACCGTGCTCGCCGCCGCCAAATTTCGCGTGGGCCGCCTTATTTCATCTACTTCGCTTCAAGCCGATGCCTGGCATGACATGACCGACCTTCTTTCCACCTTCGTTGCCCTTCTCGCCGTGGGCCTCACCCTCCTCAATCCAATCCGTTTTTCAACCGCCGACCACATCGGCGGCATTCTTATCGGCATCCTTATCTTTTCGCTTTCCATCCAGGTGGTACGCCGCACGGTCGATAACTTGCTCGACACCATGCCCGATCTTGAAAAACTCGCAGAGATACGCCGTGTCGCTATGCGCGTGCCAGGCGCGCTCGGCATTGAGAAATGTTTCGCGCGCGCCAGCGGCCTGCGCTATCACGTCGACCTTCATTTGGAAGTCGATCCCGATCTCACCGTGCGCGACTCGCACGAAATCGCCGCCCAAGTTCGCGGCGCCATTAAAGACACGTTGCCTTGGGTTGCCGACGTGCTTGTTCACGTCGAACCCGCTCCGGCCATCATCACCTCGCACACAGGACATGGAAAATAAGGATTTCGCTCAACTCCTCAGTGAGACCGCCGACCTCATGGAAATCGCCGGCGAAGACGGTTTTCGCATCCGCAGCTATCGCAACGCTGCTTCAGTGATTCTGGGGCATCCGGAACGCGTTCAGGATGTCCTCTCGAACCCAGACCGCAAGGTCACCGAGATCGCAGGCATCGGCAAAGGTCTCGCGGCTGTACTCGCGGAAATCGCGCAGCGCGGATCGTTCGAACGGCGCGATGAGATGCTGGCCAAATATCCGGCTTCGGCGCTCGAGCTGTTGAAGATTCAGGGCCTGGGGCCGAAGAGCATTGCGCTGTTGTATCAACATCACGGCGTCAAATCGGTTGACGATCTGGAGCGCATTTGCCGTGAACAGAAGTTGCGCGAGCTTCCGCGCATGGGCGTCAAGCTGGAAGAAAAGGTCCTGCGCTCCATTGAGTCATACCGGAAAAGCGCTGGCCGGTTCTTGCTCAGTTTTGGCCGGCGGACGGCAGATGAACTCAGCGCCGAATTTTCAGCTCTGCCTGGCATTGAAAAAGTGGAAGCGGCCGGGAGCTTGCGGCGTGGGCGCGAGACAATTGGCGATCTCGATCTTCTTGTCACCGGACCCAATGCTGTCGCCGCGCTAGACCATATTGTTCGTCATCCTAAATCGCAGGAGGTTCTCGGCCAAGGCGGCAACAAAGCGAGTGTTACGTTCGGCGTGGAACGCCTGCAGGTTGATGTCCGAGCCCTTCCCCACGAAAGCTTCGGTGCGGCCATGCAATATTTCACGGGCAGCAAGGAACATAACGTGGCGCTCCGCACGCAAGCCATTAAGCAAGGTCTCACGCTCAATGAATACGGGCTCTTTACGTTGGAGGGCAATCAGCGCGTGGCCGGCGAAACGGAACAGGAGATCTACCTGAAACTCGGCTACACCTGGATTCCGCCCGAACTACGCGAAAACTCGGGCGAATTGGAAGCGGCGCAACGGGGTACGTTGCCGAACCTTGTGCAGCTTGCCGATGTGCGCGGCGATCTTCACATGCACACCACGGAAACCGACGGCAAAGCCACACTTCGCGAAATGGCGGAAGCAGCGGCGGCCCTTGGCTACCAGTACATCGCCATTACAGATCATTCGAAAGCTCTAGCGATGGCCAATGGCCTTGACGAAAAGCGTGTGGTGGATTTCGCGCGGCAGGTGCGCGAACTGAATCGCGATGGATTGCCGCTGCACGTGTTCTCAGGATTAGAGTGCGACATCTTGCGCGACGGCGCGATGGATCTTGCTGAAGACGCTCTAGCCGAACTCGATCTGGTCATCGGCAGCGTGCACAACCACATGAATTTGGAATCGGTTGAAATGACAGATCGCTTGCTGCGAGCGTTGGAATCCCCCTCGCTCCGTGTACTGGGCCATGCCACCGGCCGATTGCTGCTGCAGCGCGAGTCTTATCCGTATGATTTCGACCGCGTTGCGACTCAAGCCGCCGCGCGCAAGGTTTGTTTCGAAGTCAACGCTAGTCCGGAACGGCTTGATCTGCCGGGCCCTCTCATCCGCGCGGCCAAAGCGAAAGGCTGCCAGTTTACTATTTCTACCGATGCACATCGGCAAGCACATCTGCACAACATGCGCTTTGGAGTGCTTACGGCGCGGCGGGGATGGCTGGAAGCGGCTGATGTTCTGAACACCCGGCCACTGGCGGAATTCAAAGCAGCACTGAAGCATTGAAACGCAGAACGGCGGGGCGCGCCATCAAAACCTGTAACTCACTCCAAACAGCGGCGTAAACTGCTCAAAAATCCCACGCGCCGTATTGTGCGGCGCGGGAACAAGCTCCTGTCTCGGAAACGTCGTGAGATAGTCACGGAATTCCGCCCTGATCTCCATATGTGGAATCACCCGGAACTTTATCCCTCCTCCCACACTGAACACTACCTTCCACACATCATTCGTTGTCAGACTCGCGATTTGCGGAATCGGTTGCGGAAACGGCGCCGGCCCGGCAATCACATACTCTTTCGCCCCCGTACCTCCCGCTAGAAACGGCCGCCAACGATGCTCACGACGCTTGAAGTGGAAAAGCAACCCACACGTCAAAGCATCCGAATTACCCTGAATGTCCGTTTTCACTCCCCGCGTCTGAAGGTATGGGTGGCCGTCGTGATAGAGATAATCGAACTCCGCCGCCACGTACTCTGAAAATTGATCCGCCAGCAAGATGCCCGCCGCGAAACGGTTTCGAATACCCGCATCCGCCGTCCCGTAAGCCGAATAGATCGTGCCGTCTCGGTAAATACCGTAGCCAACAGTCGCCCCCATTTCGTACTGCTCCTGCGCCAAAGCCGAACTCGCAAAAAGAATCGCGACTAAATACTTAGCCATCGTCTATTGGTCCTCATCATTTTCCCGATCGCCCGAAAAAACGGATCCTCACCACAAAATGCCGCCCTTCATCGCCCAGAAATTGCAGAAACTCCGGCGTGCCAACCACATTATTCACTGCGGTTGGATTAGCCTGATTCGTAATATTGTCCACTCCGCCGCGTAGCGCGAATCGATACCCGCGAAGCGTCACCATACGCTCAATCGCTATGTTCAGGTCAAAATTTACGGGAAAGTGATGTGAGTCCACTGTCCCAACCACAAGTCCGTTCTCATCTCTCACAGAAAACGGGAACCCATTGCGCAGATCGGCAAAGGCCGATACGGCCCAATTCTTCCACGGCAAAGGGACATATCCCCTTGCTAGCAGCCTGTTCGGAGCATCCCAAGGCAACGGTATAAAATTCGCAAGCACCTGCAACGGCAAGGGACTGGCAGGATCTACCAGCGCGTTAGAGAGCGCGCGTGACCAGGTGTACGCGACCATCCAGCCATATTGCCCGGAAAGCATTTGCCGGATTGAAATCCCAATCGAGTCATAGTCATCCCTGCGAAGGTTCGTCAGTTGATAGGTTGCATCCGATTGAGAGGTTGGAGTCGGTAGCAGAGACGGCGGCGCATCCGGAGCCAGCGTATTCACGAAGGCGAATTCTTCCGTACCACGCCGCCGCAGATATTTCGCCGCCACGAAAACATGTGTCCACAATTGCTGATCTACCCCTAAAGTCCAATTGCTAGCGCGAGGCAGAGCGATTCCACGGCCGATCTCGAAGGTGGCCGTCGTGGGAGGGCCAACGGGCGTGCCGTTTGGATTATAGCTCGTCGTCACGGCGGGCTCATCTAGCGGACTCCCCAACATCTGTAGAGTCACAGCATCGTGAGTGATCGAGTAACCTCCCGAGATTCTCGTCCGAGCCGTTTCAAAGGGAGACCATGAAAAACCTGCTCGCGGCGACCATCCGGTCGCGCCGAGCTTTTGGTCCCGATCTCCCCGCACGCCCAGGCTCAACTGAAGTCTTTTGAAAACCCTCCATGTGTCGAGCAGGTAGGCCGACATCTCCGTGTCACTGACTTGAAACTTGGCTGGTGCCGGATACAACGTCTCCGAAAGCAGTTGGCCCGTAACTCCCAACACATCGTAGCCGGTACGGTGAAAATCAGCGTTGTAATGCAGCCAATCGATGTCCGTTCCCACCTCGAACTGATGCGACCCCGCAAACTGCAACTTCGGCAGGAATGCCTGCAGCAGCCCCTGATCTCTTTTCGCCGCTTGCGTTGAATTCACGAAGTAGTTCCCACTGTCACCTTCCGGAGCAATAATGTACAGGCTCTCCCCCTGCGGTGTTTGCGTCGCGGAAACGTAGTTGTGCCCGTAGCCGAAATCCACAAGCACACCGTGGCCGAAATACTGCTGGTCTTTAATGCTGCCGAAGTACTGCCGCGTATCGACAGTGGTGGTAGTTGACACGGGATTGAGCGGGCCGAGTCCAACATGGCCTTCGTTGTCGACGTTCACCAGGAAATCCGCAAACAGAATGTTCGAAGCAGTCAGGTTCATTTGCCCATGCAGGATGTTGCTCCCTGCCCATCCGCTGCGGATGTTTTGGCCTTTTGGAAGCCCTGTGATCAGTGTTTCAGTATATTCCGACTCGAACGTATCGGCGAACCACGCTCGTCCGTGGATGATGGGTCCGGAGATTCCAGCGCGCGGATACCAGTTGCCGAGCCGCAAACCCTGCTGAATATTGAACCCAGGGATGAAGTCAGTCGCGGTGTAGTGGAACTTGTCCGTGCCACTGTCGGTGTTGACACGCAGCACGCCCGCCGACCCCTTCCCATACTCCGGCGAAGATTGGCCTGAAGAGAGATCCACGGAGCGAATGCCTTCTATCGGGAGAAGAGTTTGAAATTGTCCGGAAATCGGGTTTGTAATGTTGAAGCCGTTCAACAGATACAGCACCTGGTTTTCCGCAGACCCGTTCACGTGAAGCGTGCCGCTGAGGTCTTGCAATACACCGGGCATAAGCTCCAGCGAGTTCCGCAGGTTGTGGCTGTTCGCATAAGGAATGTCGTTCACCTCCGTACCGCTCAGGTGTTCTTCGTTTTGCGTTTCTCCCACATCGACGGGCGAGGCTTGCGCGCTGACGTTCTCGGACTGAAACAATTCGCGCACACTGTTGATTACGAACGTCAACTCCTGGGTCAACTCCACGTGCGCCGCGTGGTCTCTCAGTTCGTAGTAACCTTCGCGCTCGATACTGATCAGAATGTCGCCCGGTCCCGGCAGCGTAATCGTAAAAGCCCCAGTCGGATCGGTTTGCCCTGACCAAATGTTCGCCGTAGCGGAACGCACCTGAATGTGAGCATCTCGAACCGGTGCCTCGTCCTCATCCACCACCCGCCCGTGCAAGGTAACATCCGCCGCAAAAAGCGGAAAATGACTCAGCACGAAAATCGCGGACAAAGCGGCGCGCACAAGACCCTAAGTACAACATTAAAACGTAACAAAATCGTTTGCGTAGGGGAGCGGCGTGATGCGCTACCCTTCGACTGTGAGCGACCTTCTGCTCTCCATTCTGATCGTCATCACCACGGAAGCCTATATTTGGCTGCTGGCAACGCAAGCTCGATGGACCGTCGTTATCCCTGTTGCCCTCGTCGGGCTGCTCTGGCGCAGACAGTCTCAAACGCCAGCGTCCTTGGGTTTACGTTTCTCCAGTTTCGTTCTGTCTCTTCGGCAATGGTACGTGCTCTGGATTTTGTCTACGGCGCTGTTCCTGTTCCTCGGACGCCACGTTATATTCAACACAAGCATCCTCCTGCGTGGCTGCCTATACTTCATTTGGTGTACGCTTCAACAGTTGCTCTATCAATCGGTAATATGGGCCGTCGTCAGGAAAAGGTTAGCAAGCCGTTGGACCGCGGCGCTCGTATCCGGCCTGGTCTTTGCCTCGTTGCATATTCCGAATCCTGTCCTAATCCCCGGCACACTTCTTTGGGGTGTGTTTTCGAGCCTGCTGTTTGAGAATTGCAGATCGGTAATCGGACTCGCCCTGCTTCAGGTCATGCTCTCATCCATGCTGATGTGGGTCACTCCCTATCACCTTCACCGCGGCTTTCGCACTGGGCCTTCGTACTACAGGGTTCCTTGACGAGCTTGGCAAGGCCAAACGAAGTCATCTCGCCGGAACAGGTTTTTCTTACCCGTAATCCCCTTGCCACCTAGCTCCTTCGACATTAAAAGGCTATCGCCGCCCACCGGCGCACCTATTTATTGGGCATCGTTCAGCCGACAAGGTCACTGAAGGGTCTTCAGATGCTTTCGGCTGAACAGTCTTGCTGACCGGCAGAAAGTTACATTGCGAGCGAAATGTTCAATCGGAAGCGCGCATAATGTCGGTGATCGGGCGTTTGACTGGCCGCGACCGTCAGCACGAAGTAACCGTGCGCCGCAAGACTCTAGCGGCTATCGCAATCACTACTATCCTCCTGATCTTAGTGCTAGGGACCATCTCAAGATTATTCCTGGTTCAACGCTTTGCGGACCTAGAGGAAGCCAGGATGGCAGAATGCGTCGAGCAGGCAAGAATCGCGATACAGGATGAAACTGTACAACTCGAGAAGATTGCCGCGGACAACTCGGTGTTCGATGACGCCTATCGTTTCATGGTAAGTCCGTCAGACGCTTTCCTCCGTGGCAACTTCGCCAGCGGCCCAAACGGGAACATGGCGCGCCTGAACTATCAGGCACTCGCTTTTATTGATACCGCCTCCAGGATTGTGGCGGCGAAAGGCTACAATCCCGCAACCGGGCTCGACATCGGCATCTCGCAAGGTCTGACCCTTCATTTCTTGATGCAAGACAAGCTGATAGCGCTGCCGCTGGCTGGCACTACAGTCACTGGTGTTTTCCTGGTTAAGGAAGGGCCAATGCTCGTTTCAGCGCAACCAATTCTACCCTCGCAAGGTCAAGGACCTGTCCGCGGGGTCCTGTTCATGGGCTCGTATCTCAGGCGTCAGGATTTGGATAGGATCGAGAGGAAAATCAAACTCACTCTCTCGGTCGGCCGACTCGATGATCCGCACCTAGCATCCGACTTTGCGTTCGCGCTTCATCACCTGACGTCAGACTCGTCCGTTTTTGTGCACCCTCTTGATGACGGCACCATCGCTGGCTATACGCTCTTCCACGATATTTACGGAACGCCCGTTATCATTCTCAAGGCGCAAATGCCCCGAACCATATATCGCCAGGGGCGGCTGACGTTGCTTTATTTGGTTGTCGCGCTGGCTATCGCCGGTGTCGCGTTTGGCATAGTGATCGAGCTTCTTCTGGAGCGGTTACTCGTTTCGCGTCTCAGCGCGCTCGGTTCCAGTGTGCGGGAAATTGCCAAAAGTGCCGATCCATCGAGCCGGGTAGCCTGCGAAGGGAATGACGAACTCGCTCGTTTCGGTGAAGCTATCAACCGGATGCTGGCTTCGCTTGAGCTTTCCCAGACCGAGAAACGTCAGGCCGAAGATCGCTATCGCGCGTTCATGGACAACAGTCCCCTAATCGCGGCCATCAAGGACGAAGCGTGCCGGTACGTTTACATCAATGAACCGTTCGCGCGAGTGTTTCAAACTAGCTTTGAGCGACTGCGCGGTCGTGGAGTCTCTGACTTGACCGGTTCGGAGGCAGCGTCTGAGGTCGACCGGCACGACCGCGACGTTTTGTCGTGCGGTCATCTGCTGCAGTTTGAGGAAACTGTTCCCACACCGGACGGAGTCGTCCGCAAGTGGCTGTCCCTGCGCTTTCCTCTTCCGTCTGAAGGGTCTCGGCGGTTCATCGGGATGCTCGGTCTGGACATCACCGCCCGTAAGAAGGCCGAAGAGGACTTGAAACAGGCCAAGGAAGCGGCAGAGAGCGCAGTGCTGGCCAAGAGCCAGTTCCTAACCAATATCAGTCACGAGATCCGGACTCCAATGAACGGAATCATCGGGCTTACCGAGCTCGCGCTCGCAGGCCAGCTCAATTCCGAACAACACGAACATATCTCGCTGATCAAATTTTCCGCCGAATCTCTTCTTGGAATCGTCAACGACGTTCTCGACTTTTCGAAACTGGAAGCCGGCAAGTTGGAGCTCAAGCCCGTTCGGTTTGACGTTCGGGAATTGCTCGGAGATTGCATTGCGTTGCTCCAGGTACTCGCCAAGCCAAAGGGTCTTCAGCTATTCCTTGACCTTCCGCCGGACATTCCAAGCGTCGTCATTGGAGATTCGGGACGGCTCCGGCAAACTCTACTCAACCTGCTTGGAAACGCGGTCAAGTTTACGCATCAGGGTGAGGTGCGTCTGGCTGTTGCTCTTGCCGGGCGCCAAGCCGACGGCATAACTTTGCATTTCACTGTGTCAGATACCGGAATAGGCGTACCCGAAGACAAGCAGCGAGTTATCTTCGAGAGGTTTTCCCAGGCTGATTCCTCAACAACCCGGCAATTCGGCGGCACTGGATTGGGCTTGGCCATATCGAGGCGGTTAGTGGAGATGATGAACGGCCGGATCTGGGTAGAGAGCCGTCCCGGCGAGGGCAGCCGGTTCCATTTCACCGCGAAGGTGAAGGCCTGCTCTGAAAACGCTCCCGAAAATACGCCCGCTTCCAAAGCCCAAGTGGCTGCTTCTCATATGCCGGATACCTCCGCCAAACTGAGAATCCTGATTGCCGAGGACAACCGCATAAACCAGATCGTTGTCACACGTATATTGAAATCGCGGGGACACGCCATTGTCATGGTGGACAATGGCCGCAAAGCTTTAGATCTTCTAGACCGGGAATCGTTCGATCTTCTGATCACCGACATACAGATGCCTGAGGTCGACGGATATGAGGTAGCCGCCGCCATCCGGACCAACGAGAAATTCAGCGGAAAGCATTTGCCTATCATAGGGCTGACTGCCCACGGGCTTGCCGAGCATCGGGAGAAGTGCCTGGCGGCGGGGATGGACGTCTACCTTTCAAAGCCCGTTCGACCAGAAGAACTTCACCGCGCCGTCGCCGAACTCGCCAGCGTGACAACGCCGTCTACCAGCCTGTGACTTCCTGTGTTTCGAGCCTCGAACAAGGCAACCCGATACGAAGCCGCTCCGCCGAACCATCGCGTGACGGCCGTCCCCATTTTTGAGTTGCTCCCCGCCTCATCGCCGAAAGTCGGAGGCCAAGCCGTCTACTTTTTCAGTGAATCGTGCGAGTCTTGCGGTTCATGTAGTCCATCAGCAAATAGTTACCCAGTGTGTAAGGCGTTGTGAAATAGGCCTTCCCCTTGCACATCTGCGTCACCTTTTGCACAAACTGGACTAACCCGTAATCGCTCGCCAGCATGAAAGTGTTAATTAAAATGCCGCGCTTCTTGCAGCGCGCCACTTCTTCCAGCGTCTGGCTAATCACCAGCGGATCGAGTCCGAACGCATTTTTGTAAATCCGCCCGTCTTCCAGTGTCAAGGCCGACGGTTTGCCATCGGTGATCATGATGATCTGCTTCATGTCTTTCTTTTCTTGCGCCAGCAACCGCTGAGCAAGAATCAAGCCATCGCGCGTGTTCGTGTAGTACGGCCCCACTTGTACTCGCGCCAAATCGGAGAGCCGCATCTCTTCCGCTGTATCGTGAAACAGCACGCAGCGCAGCGAGTCGCCTGGGTATTGCGTCCGGATCAGATGCGAAAGCGCCAGCGCCACTTTCTTCGCCGGAGTAAAACGGTCCTCGCCGTACAGAATCATGCTATGGCTGCAATCGAGCATCAGCACCGTCGCGCAAGAACTCTGATACTCCGACTGGTGTACATGCAAATCCGAATACTCCAAATCCAACGGCAACTTCACTCCCTCGCGTTGCATCGCGGAGAACAAAGTCGCACTCACGTCCAGGTTGAGCACATCGCCAAACTCATAGGGCTTTGCCCCGCCGCTCGCATCGATCCCGGTAGAAAGATCGCGCGTATCATGCGCCCCAAAACTCGACTTTCCCAGCGACCCCAGCAAATCCTTCAGCGTTTTGAATCCGAGAAAATCCACCGCCTTATCGGTGACCTCAAACTGCATCTGGTTCTCGGCGCCGCCTTCGCCGCCCGGAGCGGTTGCCGAATCCTGCGGTGGCGCATCCATGTTGATGTAGCCGCCTTCTTCCAACTTGTCGATCAAGCGCTGAACCAGCTGCTGCCGCTGTTCCGCCGACATCTGCTCCAGCCGCTGCCGCATTTCCTCCAACTGCTCGGGGCTAAACAACTCTCCCGCTTCCAGCGCCTGCTCAATCGCCCGCCGCAGATCTTCGAGCGTATGCTGGTTCATTTCCGAGAACTGCATGTACGGATCTTGAAACCCGCTGCCCAACAAATAGTCCGCCAGCGCGCGCAGTAGATCGTCCATCTCGATGCCGAGGTCTTCTTCGGAAAACTTTGAGTAGGAAATGCGCCGCATCGTTCTGCCTTAATTCAGATTTCTTCGCCCGCCGCCAGGTCCGCCCTTGCGCGGATCAAAACCACTCCGCCGCGTGTCCTGGTCTTCACGCCCGCGCTCTTCGCGGTTGGCGCGCTCCGCCACTACGAATTCCAACTCTTCGTTGCGGCTAATGCGCTTGTGGGCGTACAAACCTTCTAAAATGAATTCGCCCGCCGAAGCCCGCAGCGCATCGCTCTCGTTCTTGCTCAACCCAAGCTTGCCTGTGAAGTGCAACAAGTCTTGAATCTTTCCGAGTTCGCTGATCATGTGCCGTGCCGGCAAGTCTTCATCGAGTTTCAGGCTGCCACCCAGCTCGAACCACTGCACCACCTGGCGTAAATTGGTGTCGTCAAAATAAGAAGTGAACACTTTGCCGACCGCATGGCGAATGATTTCCCGCGCCACTGCGTCGCCGCCCTTCAATTCGCCTTCGTACTCCAGTTCGAGCTTGCCGGTCATCGAAGGCAACGCTGCATAGAGATCAAGAATGCGCGGTACTGCTTCACTGTCTTTCGATTTCAACGCGCGGCGTTCCGCGTTCGACACCACGTTCTCCAAAACCGAAATCGGCAGCCGCTGCGAGACGCCCGAACGTTTGTCAACGCGCTTGTCCTCGCGCGCCAGGAACGCGACGTGCTCAACCACTTCGTGAATATACGGAGGCACTTCGATGCCAACCGGCGAGCGCCGCTTCGTCCACGCTTCTTGCTTGGTGATCGCAATCCCTTGCGAAACCTGCAGAGGATAGTGAGTACGAATCTCGCTTCCTATGCGATCTTTGAGCGGCGTAATAATCTTGCCGCGCGCCGTGTAGTCTTCCGGATTTGCGGTGAACACCAGCATCACATCCAGCGGTAGCCGCACCGGATATCCTTTGATCTGAATATCGCCCTCTTGCATGATGTTGAAGAGGCCGACCTGCACCTTCCCCGCCAAGTCCGGCAGTTCGTTGATCACGAAGAGTCCCCGGTTCGCGCGCGGCACCAGGCCATAGTGAATCGTGAGTTCGTTTGAAATATCTCGCCCCGTCCGCGCCGCTTTGATCGGATCGATGTCGCCAATCATGTCGGCAATCGTCACATCGGGCGTCGCCAGTTTTTCTACGTAACGTTCATCGGCGGCGATCCAGTGAATCGGCGTCTCGTCGCCTAGCACCGCAACCTTCTCGCGGCAGTGTTTGCATAACGGCCGTAATGGATGATCTTTTATTTCGCAGCCTGCAATATACGGCATATGCGGGTCGAGCAAGCGCGTCAACATCCGCGCCAGCCGCGTTTTTGCTTGGCCGCGCAGGCCCAGCAGAATGAAGTTGTGGCGCGATAAAACCGCGTTTACGATCTGTGGAATAACCGTGTCTTCATAGCCCATTACGCCGGGAAATAGCGTTTCCCCCCGCTCCAGCTTGCAGAGAAGATTCGAACGTAATTCTTCCTTTAGCGTTCGTTCAGGACTCAATTGTTCAACGAAACGGCTGGCGCGCAGCGCGCCCAGCGTTACCGGCAATTCGGGTGTAGGCATAGTGAGAGCACTCGCAGTCGGGTTATGAAGTCAAGTCTAGCAGTGTCTGTCGAGCCGCCTCAAAACGCAAGGACGGTCCTATAAAGAGAAGCGTGTGAAGATGATCGCATGCATCTCACCGCCGCAGATGTCGAAAAACTATTAGATCTTGACGAACTCATCTCTGCGATGCGAGATGCTCTCATCGCCCTTTCGGCTGGGGAAGTTGTGCAACCTGTTCGCACCGTCCTCACCACTGCCGACCCTCCCGGTTGGTTCGCACTCATGCCCGCCATACACGGCGATGTGATGGGCGCGAAGTTGGTCACAGTCTTTCCAAAGAACGCGGGCACGCCTCTGCACACTCATCAAGCCGTCATCTTGCTCTTTAGCGCCCAAACCGGTGAACCGCTCGCTACGCTCGATGGCCGCGTGATCACTGCTTGGCGCACAGCCGCCGTATCCGCGCTGGCCACCGAAACCTTAGCCTCGAAAGATGCTCGCGTACTCACCATCCTTGGCAGTGGCGTCCAAGCCCGCACTCATTTCGCCGCGCTCCGCAAAGTTCACCAGTTTGCGGAACTTCGAGTCTGGAGCCGGACACCGGAACACGCCGCAAGCTTCGCTCAAGAAACCGGCGCACTCGTCATGGCTTTGGAAGATGCCGTTCGCGGAGCCGACGTGATCTGTTCAGTCACGCATTCATCGGAAGCCTTTTTGCGCGGCGCATGGCTTAAGGAACGAGTCCACATCAACGCCGTTGGAGCGGTCGGTCTCGTCGCGCGAGAGTTAGACGATGCTGTTATGCGGGGTGCGGCCGTCGTAGTAGAACAGCGCGCTGCCGCTATGAATGAATCGGCCGAAATCGTCTCGTCCGCTTCTCCAATTTACGCCGAGCTCGGCGAGTTGCTCGCCCAAACCAAATCGCGTCCCACAGCTTCCAAAACCGTCTATAAATCCCTCGGCGTCGCCGTCGAAGACGTCAGCGCGGCCCGCCTGATCTGGCAAAAGGCGCTGTCCCTCACAAAACTGTCGTGATATGTGATATGTTCTCGGTTCGATGAGTAGCCGGGAAGTCACGTCAGTCGATTACCAGTTAAACTGGCGGAAGCTGCAGCAAGTCGGGCTCAACGCTTACGAAGCCCGTTCATATCTGGTGTTGCTAGGGCACCCGCGCTTCAAAGCGCTGGAACTCGCCGCGCGCGCCCATGTGCCGCGCCAGAAAATCTACGAAGTTCTCGATAGCTTGGTCGAAAAGGGCTTTGCGCAAGTTGTCCAGGAGCGTACCAAACTCTTTTCGGCCGTCGACCCCAGCCTGGCAGTGCCCGCGTACCTTGGGCGTCGCAGTAAAATGCTGCAGAACGAACTGACTGAGCAATCCCGCCTCGCCAGCGGCTTGATTGAAGACCTTCGCGCGTCCTTCCTCGAAGGTCAGGACGGCCGGGGTACCCTCGACTTTCTCAGTCTCGTCAACGATCCTATGCAAACCGCGGTTCACTACCGCAGAATGCTCGCCACCGCCGCCCGCGAATACGCCGAGTTCTCTCGCCCGCCATTCGCCGTCGACCCGCTCGATGAGCAGCTGGTGAAGGATGCCACTACTCGCGGTGTGAATTGCCGCTTGCTGATCGAATCCGGCGCGATTGATGAACAACACCGCCACCGGTTGCGAGAATACCGCGCCGTTGGCATTGAAATCCGTTTTGCCGAGCGCTTGCCCATGAAGCTCGCTTTGTTCGATAGCAAATGCGGCTTAGTGGCCTTGCTCGATCCGGTGCTGACCCGGCCCTCCTGGACGGCTGTGATCTTCGAACACGAAGGCTTCGCCGAAGCCATGGCGGGATTGTTCGAAACCTATTGGTCCCGCGCTCTTGAGGAACACTCGCAAAGGGCGCCTGCCGGCGTTGTGCCGAATTACCAATTACAACCCTAGGTGGAGCTTTTTCAGTTATTCGAGAAGTTCTACTGATCTACTGGCCGCGAAAGCGGCTGAAAAGAAGATTTTTGGGGGATTTGTCCGACCTGGTGCGAGTCAATGGCATCACTGACGATTCCGTCATCTTCTCCCTCCTGCAGGGAGCGGCGCGGGACGATGCAGGACTGCGCCAAACACTTTGGCAACAAGACTGGGCGTCTTCCGATTCAGCCTTGGTCAAGTTCAAGTCTGGGGCTTCTCTGCGTATACTAAACCATGCGGCGCAGGCACTTCCTCACGTTCTCCGCCACTAGCTTCGGCGGACTTCTCATCTTCACTCGATCGGAAGCCAATCCTGTTCCACGCCCAGTCAGGCAAGACGATCCGTATGCCGCTGCGATTTTTCGACGAGCGACAGGCGTTGATCGTCTCGGCTGCGGCGGCGCGGATTTTCCCAAGTGATGAGAACGGCCCCGGGGCAGCAGAGGCTGGTGTGATCCTATATATCGACCAGCAGTTGGCCAGCCCCTACGGGCGCGATATCCACCGCTATACGCAGCCACCCTTTGAGGACGGCTTGCCCGAGCAGGGCTACCAGGGCAAGGCCACCCCGCAGGAAGTGTACCGCGAGGGCCTGCGACTGTTGGGCAATGATTTCGACGGGCTGCCATACGACGAACAGGATGGCAAATTGCGCAGTATCCAGGAGACTTATTTCTTTCGGCTTCTGCGCCAACACACGATCGAGGGCATGTTTTGCGATCCTATGCACGGTGGAAACAAGGATCTGATTGGGTGGCAGATCATCGGCTACCCCGGCCCTCACATGAGTTGGTCGGATCAGGTGGATCAGCATGACGGGAAAGCCTATCGCCCGAAGCCCATGAGCCTGAGCCAGGTTGTCGGGCACCTAGTGCGCCCTTGGGAAGACGCCGAATGAGGACACTTCCACCGAAGGATATCTTGATCGTCGGCGGCGGGTGGACCGGGCTGTTACTCGCCAAAGAGCTCGGTGCCCGGACCTCACTTTCGGTCGTTGTGATGGAAAGGGGCGGACCGCGCACAACTGCAACCTATTTCGAAGGCATGGACGAACTGGATTATGCCATCCGCAGTCGATTGATGCAGGACGCAGCGAAGGAGACGGTGACTTTTCGGCCCACATCCAAAGACCGGGCGCTGCCAATCCGGCAGTTCGCATCGTTCTATCCGGGAACGGGCGTAGGCGGCGCTGGTGAGCATTGGAATGGGATGACACCTCGATTCATGCCGGAATGTTTCGAACTGCGCTCCCGAACCATCGAGAGATACGGGGCCAACCGCCTGCCCGCCAATCATTCGATTCAGGACTGGCCAGTTAGTTACGGCGGGTTGGAAAGCTACTATACTCGCGCCGAACAACTGCTCGGCATCTCGGGAAAGGCCGGGGCCAATCCCTTTGACGGGTCGCGTTCGGCGGAATACCCGACGCCGCCGCAAAAGGCAATGTACTTCTCCAGGCTGTTTTCCGATGCGGCACGTTCACAGGGTTACCATCCGTACGTAATGCCGTCGGCAAATTTGAGCACGACGTATCGGAATCCGGACGGAGTTGTGCGCCCGCCTTGCCAGTACTGCGGTTTCTGTGTTCGCTACGGATGCATGGTCGGCGCAAAGGCACAGCCCACCAATACCCTGATGCCGGTCATCGCACGGCAGAAGAATGTGTCAGTGCAAACCGGAGCCAATATCCGCCGCGTGCTGCACGAAGACGGTATGGCGACCGGTGTATCCTACGTCGACGCCGATGGCGCAGAAGTGTTTCAGCCGGCGAATCTGGTGGTGCTTGCGTCGTGGACACTCAACAACACGCGCCTGCTGCTCCTGTCCCGCATCGGCAAAGGTTACGATCCTGCGACGGGCGAAGGTCAGGTTGGCCGAAACGTTACGCATCAGGCGACTTCCTCGGTCAATCTCTTCTTCGAGCGGCCGCTCAACCGATTCATGGGTCCGCGGCCAATACTGTCGCGATCAGCGACCTGGATGGCGACAACTTCGATCATGGCTCCCTCGATTTCGTCCGTGGCGCACACCTCTTAGGCTCTAGCTTCGGCTACGCACCGATTGCCACGTTTGGTGTTACGCCTCCTCCGGTAAAAGCTACATGGGGATCGGCGTGGAAGAAAGAGGCTATCGCCGCATTTGATCATACCGCGAATATCGTCATCGCCGGTGAGCATCTAGCTTATAGAACGAACTACTTCGATCTCGACCCGACCTATGAAGATGCTAATGGCGACCCCTTGTTGCGCTTGACAATGGACTGGAACGATAACGAGCGGAATTTGATCAAATACATGCTGGAGAAGTCGTCGCAGATCGGTCGCGCCATGGGAGCTCGAGAAATAGCGGTTCCCCCGGTGTTTCGAAAATACGATGTCAACATTTATAAAACCACGCATTTACAGGGCGGGGCCATCATGGGCGACAACCCCGGGAATTCAGTGGTAAACCGGTGGCTTCAGCACTGGCAAATGTCGAATCTATTCGTAATCGGGGCGTCATCGTTTCCGCAGAATCCATCGGGCAACCCGACCCTGACGATTCTTGCTCTGACGCTCCGCACGGCGGACGTAATCGCGAACAGCTACTTGAAACGTCCTGAACTTCTAGCGTGATGCCGTCCGCCACCACAAGATCTCGTTGTGCCGCCAACAGGCGCCGGGGGCCGTGGACCGAAATCAGTCAATGTTTTCACGTCACGGAGACGAGCATCGTTGGGTTTCCGGATTGCAAGATTGCTGTAAGCACTGCAGGCAGACGATCTCCCACTCCGCGCAACGCTCTCGCGCGGGCTATGTCCGCTGGCGCGCAGTCTATCCTGGTGCTGCCGACTTCGCGAATCAACCATGATGCTACGGCCGGACCAATGGATGAGCGCTTGTCGGACCCGGTCGCTGCATGCGCGTCGCATGCTGACCATACGTCGCTTTCCACTTTGCTTCGTAACGGGAGCGCTGCCGACATAGCACCTGAGCGATACCTGAAAAATATAGCGATACCTGAAAAACCAACGAACCAGTACCGCTACACCGCTGTATGAGTCCGACACGATGGTATTCTTGATCTACTGGCCGTTGATCTTTAGCAATGCGTAAACGCGGAGACAGAACGGTCATTCCCGTTCAAAACACCGAACTTTCGCCTGGCCTCACTCAAACCGAGTTGGATTATCTCTTCAGCATTACGTATGAAGAGCTTCGCCGTCTGGCCGCCGTCGTCAAGAGTGGCGATCCCGCTGCGACGTTGAATCCCACGGCGCTCGTGCACGAAGCCTGGATCAAGTTAGCAGCCTCACCGCGTTTTAATTCCGCCTCACCGCTGCACTTCAAACGGATCGCAGCCCGCGCCATGCGTCAATTGCTGGTGGAGTCCGCGCGTCGGCGGCAATCGCAAAAACGCGGTGGAGACGGCAACGCCATATTCGTCGTATTCGATGAGACAGCGGACATACCCACCTCACGCGCTGACGACATCTTGCGAATCGATACCGCTTTGCAGGAACTCGCGCGTATCAATCCCAGACAGGCGCTCATGGTAGAGAGCCGCTTCTTCGGAGGCTTCGAGGTGCGCGAGACCGCTGAGATACTCGAGGTCTCGGAGGAGACCATTCTCCGCGACTGGCGCGTGGTGAAAGCTTGGCTTGCCCAGGAACTAAGTGCGGGAGATTAGCAATGGACCCCCATCGCTGGGAGCGCATCCAAACCTTGTTTCAACAGGCTGTCGAATTGGGCGCGCCCCAACGAGCGAGTTTTCTCAAAACTGCCGCCAGCGGCGACAAACAACTTCTGGCCGCTGTCGAAAGTTTGCTTAAGCAAGACGAGCGCGCAGACTCCCTCTTCGATCAAACCATCGCTCAAGTGGCCGGTCCAATAGTCAACTCGAGCAGCCAGTCACTTTCCCAGGAATTCGGTCCCTATCGAGTACGCGAGCTACTGGGTGAAGGCGGAATGGCCGCTGTCTACTTAGCCGAACGCGCAGACCTCGGAAGCCTGGCCGCCATCAAGGTGCTGCGCGACGCATGGATGTCCCCCGCCCGCCGCCAACGTTTTGACTTGGAGCAGCGAACCCTCGCGCAGCTTTCGCATCCAGCCATCGCGCGCCTCTATGATGCCGACTCCATGGCCGACGGAACTCCGTGGTTCGCCATGGAGTATGTCAATGGAGTTGCGCTTACCGATTATTGCCGTCAGCACGAGAGCTCAATAGAGGACCGCCTCAAGTTATTAAAATCCGTCTGTCAAGCCGTCCGCTACGCGCATTCACGCGCTGTTATTCATCGAGACCTGAAACCCTCCAACATCCTTGTGCAGTCTGATGAAACCGTCAAGCTGCTCGATTTCGGCATTGCCAAGCAAATGGATAACAGCGAGAAGCCGCTGAATCCCACGCTCACCGGCCTACGCATGATGACTCCGGCCTACGCCGCACCGGAACAAATTCGCGGCGAACAAATCGGTACCTACACCGATGTTTACGCGCTTGGTGTCATTCTCTACGAACTGTTGACTGGCCGTCTTCCTTTCGATTTATCCAACCGTTCTCCCAGCGAAGCAGAACAAATGATCCTGCATCAGGAGCCGGAAAAACCCTCCGTCCTGGCGAAAATGGCATTTCCCAAAGTGCTCTGGGCAGATCTGGATGTGCTGTGTCTCACGGCCATGCACAAAGATCCGGAGCGGCGCTATGCCTCGGTAGACGCGCTCGTTCGCGACATCGATCATCACTTGGCTTCCGAACCACTGGAGGCGTGCGGCGACACGCTTAGTTACCGCATCGGAAAATTTGTGCAGCGAAATCGGCGCTCCGTCATCGCTGCCACCCTTGTGCTGGCCTGCCTTTCCGGTCTGGTGATCTTTTACACAGTGCGCCTCACAACAGCCCGTAATGCGGCCTTGGCCGAGGCGGCGCGCACCCAGCGCGTTCTCCGTTTCACCTTAAACCTCTTTAACGGCGGCGATCTCCAAGCCGGGCCCGCCACCGATTTGCGCGTAACCACGTTGATTGACCGCGGCACCCAAGAAGCGGCAAACTTGAACAGCGACCCCTCCGTTCAAGCCGAGATGTACGAAACGCTTGGTGAGGTCTACCAAAAGCTAGCAGGCCGTGTCTAAACCGT
>PMSX01000295.1 GCA_003167495.1 Bryobacterales bacterium
CGAATTTCGAATCGTCCCTCATACATTGAAGCCAAACCCATCGATGCAGCACAGAAAGAGCTACGTTCGCACCCCCCTGGAAATCGTGGTCTCCTCGAGACTGCTTGGTATAAGAATATAAGCTGAGTTGAGCCGCACGCAAAGTGTCCGGCCGAAGCCGGTCTGACTGCGCCACGAAACGTATCCATCTGGAAGCTCTGGGCAGCGATCGCGACGCTTACGGCGATACGAATTGTAGTGGCGCAGTCACGAAAATTGGTAGCGGAGTAGGCGCGGTTATTCAGAAAAGAACTTGCGCCGGATCGTTCAGTTTGCGGAGTCATTTCCGGAACAGTGAGCTCCCCTATCATCGGAACCAGAACGTACGATAACGGCAGGGGCAGCCAACTGCGAGAATCAGCCAGCGGATAGAATCAGCAAGTTGCCACACGGCCAAACCAACAATGAAACTTCGTCCCCCTCAAAGTACGTCGCGCGGATTGGGACTTGACGACAAGATAAACGAGACTTCCAGCAGCGTCGTTCACATCGCTCCCAGTTGAAATTTATTGTTCGAAAGAACATAAAGCAAATCTTCGCGGCTGGTAGCGCACGCTTGCGGTCATCCTTAAACTAAATGCCCGTCGGCAACTTTTCGCAGAACGCGATCGGCTTCCCGCTGCTTCAGATCTGCATAGATACGGTCTAGGTTGTATCCGTGCTCTGCCGCGTAGTCATCCCGCATGGCGTAAACTTCACGCAGCACTTCGTCTTCCCCGCACTCTTGGTCAGATGAGCTCTTCAGGTGTACAGATTTTCGTTTTTGTATAGCCATGTTTTGCCAAAATCGTTTCTACTTCACGGCGAATCCGAACATTCGCGATATGACGAAAATTCCACGTAAGAAGGAAGTCACACCTCGCAACTGACGCTGCCGCAATGTGCACCGCATCCGGGCGGGCCTTTTCGGGAATTGCGCCAGAAGCGATGAGTACTTTCGCTAAATCTAGTATCTCCCGATCGGGTGGGAAAAGCGAAGCCTGTTGCAATAGGCTTCGGCGAATGCCAACCGCTTGATGGTCTCGCCGCTCGCATTCGACCTCGACTGCTTCGGATACGACCGGTTCATATTTCGACCGCTCTGAGTCCCACCATCGGCGCCTTAGCACCTGTCGCCCGGCCGTCACCGCGTCTTTGCTGGGCTTCGCCGCCAGATAGCTCAAAACAGTGGTTTCGATGTAAACCCTTTGTTTCATTTCGTTTCTTTTTGTTGCTTCACCGCGATCGCCTGATCCCACGTTCCCAGTGGTCGATTCCTTCTAGGAACAGTGGTGGAATGCGAGCTGGAAGTCGCCGGTTCGAACCCGGTCTCCCGCTCCATAGAATCAATAACTTGCAGAGAATTACAACGAAAAATGAGTTTAATGATCGAGGTTGATTCGAGGTAATACCCCCTAAGGCCCTTCTCTGCAACGGTGAATGCCAGCGCGGGGTCTAGCCGAGAATGTGTAAGGCAGTCCCAAGGTCAGCGCTCTCAAGGGAGGACAACTCGATAAATATTGCAGGTCGCTACCGAGCCAACACCAGCCCCCCTTTTGATTGCAGATACTGTTCCCAAGTGTGGTTTGATCGTTGAAAGGTGTCCACCTTTGATACAACTTATGGGCTTACTTACATCCAATGAAATAAAGAATCTGCACAATCTCTATACACTGCAGATTCGCTATCTTCTCTCTACAGAGAACCAAATCTTAAAGGGTCTGGAAAGTATGATTTCACATACAACCGATCTCGAATTGAAGCGGGCGTTCGAAACGCACGAAAATGAAACCGAAGGGTACGTTAATCGCCTCAAAATTATGATTGGCGAAGTAAACGAGGGTGATGTCGATGACAAAAAAGACCCCATCATCACGGCCTTTATCGGTTCTGGCGCCAATATCGTTACCGAATCCGAAAAGGGTGCCGTGCGAGATGCAGGACTTTTGGCCACGGCGCAGAAGATTGAGCACTACGAAATAGCGTCATATGGCGCAGCGAGAAACTGGGCAAAAAGCCTAAGCCTCGACAAGCATGTTGCGCTTCTCCAGCAGACTCTTGATGAGGAGAAGCACGCTGATGAAGTACTTGGTGCGATCGCCGAGAAGGCAAACATATCCGCCGCGGTGGCTTAAACAAGGCATTTGTCAATTATCCGCTTACTCAGAAAATGTATGGTGACTGCTGAAGTCGAGGGAGCGTAACCGATGGGCAACCGCACTGTGTTTGATATCGTGTGTCCTAACAACCACAACCAATCCGTCAAATTCACGCAGGATGAATTCGAAGCGCTGCTTAAATCAGGTGCTCTGGTGTTTCACTGTAATACATGCGATACGACCTGGCCTCCCTCGACTGAAGAAATTGCCATATTTCGAAGGCGGTTCTCTGAGAATTGAAGCGTCAGTCGAGCGCGATCTCGCTAATAGCCGGTTCCGCTTAGCGTTTGTTACGCCATCTGATGTACATTCTAAACGCGAGTGATCGTGGGCGCGACTCTTCGAACGCCCTTGTTAGTATTCAGCCTAGCTCCCAGACGCTGACGTCAACAATCGAGAATCCCGCGCAACTTGTGATTGACTTTGAAAAAAATAAGGCCACGCACTCTGCAGTAATCCGATTGAATGAGGCCTTAGCTGCTCGTTTTTGTCAACGCATGGAGCGGTCGCCGCACAGGACGATTGATGAAAGGATCCAATTCAAGAAAAATCCCGCTTGTTTTTTACGTGGTACGTTATTGTGCAACGGTCTTAGTCTAGAGGCCAGGTACATGGGCCGAAATCTTAACCATGTCGAAAAAAATAAAGTCATCGCCGGCCACAGAACAAATACGGATTCGGTCAGCGGCTATCGAAGTTGCCGCGTCGGGACAATGGCCAACCCACGAGAGTAAGTCAACCTCGAAGCACTTCCTGATAGCAGCGTTGGGCGCATCCGCGGGCGGTCTGGAGGCTCTCGAAAAGTTTTTCACACCCATGCCGGCCGTTTCCGGCATCGGCTTTATTATCGTCCAGCACTTGGCCCCTGATCATACAAGCGCCCTGCCGGAACTACTCGCCAGATGCACGGAGATGCCAGTCGAGCAGGCCCAAGATAACGTTGAAGCTGCACCCAACCGTGTCTTCATCATTCCGCCCGGTGCCACGCTAACCATTAGGAACGGCAGGTTACGCGTAGAGACGCCGGTTGAACCTCGCGCCCACCGGACTCCCATCGATTGCCTCTTTCGCTCCCTGGCGGACGATCGTGGCGAAAACGCCGTGTGCATTATATGCTATCGGGCACCGGCACGGACGGCACGCTCGGCCTGCGCGAGATTAAAGAGCGCGGCGGAATGGCGATGGCCCAGACCCTTGACTCCGCCAAGTACGATGCCATTCTTCGGAGCGCCCTTGCGACGGGTCTGGTGGATCATGTGCTGCCGGTGGAGGAGATGCCGGCAAAGCTGCTGGAATATGTGGCTCACCTGCAGTCGCTCGACGGTAGGCCGGCCAGTCTCGGCGAGCAGATAGGCAGGCACATTGGCAAGATCTATGGCTTGCTGCGACGAAAAGTCGGCCACGATTTCAGCCAGTACAAAGAGAGCACCATCGTAAGACGCCTGGATCGCCGGATTGAGAGCCCTCCAGATCGACAGCGTCGAGCACTATGTCCAAGCATTGGAGCGCCAACCGGAAGAGGTGGACCGGCTCTTCAAAGATCTGCTAATCGGAGTGACCCAGTTCTTTCGCGATCCCGAGGCATTTGAGGCGCTAAGCCGCGAAGTAATTCTGAGGCTATTTGAGGGCAAAGGTGCGGGAGACGAGGTCCGCGCCTGCGTAGTTGGATGCGCCTCCGGAGAAGAGGCGTATTCGATCGCCATCCTGCTATGCGAACACGCGTCGCTGCTTGACAATCCGCCGCGGATTAAGATCTTCGCCACCGACATCGACGAGCGAGGGCTCGAGATGGCACGCAAAGGGTGCTATCCGGAAGGTATTGCGGAGCACGTGAGTCCCGAACGTCTGGAACGCTTCTTCACCAAGCAGGATCATGCCTACCGGGTGAAAAGGGACATCCGTGAGAGTTGCATTTTCTCCGCGCACAGTTTCATCAAGGATCCTCCGTTTTCGCGTCTGGGTCTGATCTCGTGCCGCAACGTCATGATCTATTTGGGACCGGACCTGCAGCGGAAAATTATCCCGCTCTTCCATTACGCATTACGTCCCGGCGGATATCTGTTTCTCGGTCCATCGGAGAGTGCCGCTGGGCATCTGGGGCGCTTTCGGGCGCTAGATAAGAAGTACAGAATTTTCCGGAAGAAAGAAAGTCTGCCCCACCCGGCGGTTCATTTTCCTCTTACGGACGCTGGTCGCGCAAAGCAGGCGGGGGAAAAGCAGCCCGAAATCGAAGAGCGAGACCTCGCCCGGCAGTTGGAACGCGTCATTTTGCAACGATACCGGCCGGCGTGCATCGCGGTTCAGGAAAACGGAGACGCGGTTTACTTTTTTGGTCGCACGAGCCGCTACCTGGAACAACCGACAGGGAGCCCGGAAAGCAATGTCATCAACATGGCGAAGGAGGGCTTGCGAATTCCTGTACGCAAGGCCCTGCGTCAGGCGGCGACCACTCACGAGCGCGTTATTCAGAAGCACGTTTCCGTTCGGATGAACGACGGAGTAAGTTCTGTTGACATTACGGTCGAGCCACTCACGGAACTCCAACCGGCGAATCTCTACATGATCGTATTCGAAGATGCGGCTTCCGACCGGGTCACGCAACAAAGCGCGACGCCCGCGCTAGATGCAAGTTCCGAAGAAATAATCCGGCACCTGGAAAATGAGCGCAGAGATGCCCAGGAACACGCCCAAGCCGCATTCGAGGAGTTGGAGACTTCGAATGAGGAGCTGAAATCCGCGAACGAAGAATATCAATCCACAAACGAAGAGTTGGAGACATCCAAGGAGGAACTCCAGTCGTTCAATGAGGAACTTGAGACCATCAACACCGAGCTCAATCACAAAGTTGTGGAACTGGATAAGGCCAATAGCGATCTGCAGAATCTCCTTGAGAGTACGAAGATCGCCACTATCTTTTTGGACGGCGAGCTTCGCATCAAAAGTTTTACTCCTGCTGCGATCGATATGTTTCGACTCATTGCAGGCGATGTTGGGCGGCCGATCACGGATCTGGCGGCTCGGTTCCATCACTCTAATCTTGCGGAGGACGTTCGGGAGGTGCTCAGATCACTCGCTCCGCGCGAGCGGCAACTGGCCGGAGAGGGGCGGCGGCATTATCAAATGCGCGTCTTGCCTTACCGTACGGTACATGACGTGATCGATGGTGTGGTGATTACCTTCACCGATGTCACCGAGTTGAAGGAGTCCGAGGCGCGCGCCCTGGATGCAAAGGCTTACACAGAGAGTATGATCCAGACCGTGAGAGAGCCATTGTTGGTGCTGGACGCCGGTTTGCGCGTGCAGACAGCGAATAGGTCCTTTTACGAGGCCTTCAAGGTCACGGCGGCTGAAACAGAGGGGAACGTTTTGTACGAGCTCGGAAATGCGCAGTGGGACATCCCGGAGCTGCGCCGCATATTGACGGATCTGCTTCCCCAACGAGGAGCACTTGACGACTTCGAGGTCGAACACACCTTTAAGGAAATCGGGTCGCGAACGATGTTGCTGAACGGTCGCCTCATGGAGCGGCAAAATGGCGGGGCACCGTTGATCCTTTTAGCAATAGAGGACATCACCGCGCGCAAGCGGGCCGAGGATGCCTCACGCAGCTATGCGGAAAAGTACCGCATGCTGTTCGAAAGCATTGACGAAGGTTTCTGCATCATCGAAAGGGTTGAGGACGGAACGGGGCTGCTCGATTTTCGCTACGTCGTGGCTAACCATGCGTTCGAGCTGGAATCGGGCGTCGGGGGTGTGGTTGGGAAAACCGTCCGGCAGGCTTTCCCAGGGAACCTGAGGAATGGCTGCAAACATATGATGCCATTGTGAAAACCGGTGAGCCTCTCCGGTTTGAACGCGAGCTTGCCACGCAAGGGCGGGTGCTGGAACTCTACGCCTTCCGAGTCGAAGACGAGGGGAACCGCCAAGTCGCGGTCATCTTTAGAGACATCACCGGACGCAAACGCGGGGAAGCACTGAAGGGCAGGCTCGCCGCCATCGTGACGTTCACTGACGATGCCATTATCAGCAAGGACCTCAACTGCATCATTCGCACCTGGAACCAGGGAGCGGAACGTATCTTTGGCTATTCGGCTTCGGAGATTACTGGAAAAAATATTTCGATCCTCGCTCCGCCCAGCCGGCTTGAAGAGATGCGAGGTATTCTGGAACGGATTGCCGCGGCGAGCATATCGACCACTATGAGACTACGCGAGTCACTAAGGACGGGCGGACGATTGACATATCGCTGACGGTATCTCCTATCCTGGACAGCGCCGGCAGAATTATTGGGGCTTCGAAAATTGTCCGCGATATCTCAGAACACAAGCGTTTGGAGAAGGAACTGCGAGAAAGTAAGAACGAGCTCGAGCGCCTCAACTCGGATCTGAAACACTTCTCCTA
The DNA here is from genome assembly GCA_003167495.1 of Bryobacterales bacterium. Lineage (GTDB taxonomy): Bacteria > Acidobacteriota > Terriglobia > Bryobacterales > Bryobacteraceae > Bog-105. The sequence continues at coordinate 6,579 of PMSX01000295.1, forward strand.
TGCGGCATCCCACGATTTGCAAGCGCCGCTGCGCACGGTGATGTGCTATACGCAACTTCTGTCAAGACAATATAAGGGCAAGCTCGATCAGCAAGCCGATAAGATGATTGCCTATACCGTTGAAGGGGCTCGACGGATGGAAGCGATGCTGAGTGGACTGCGTGAGTATTGGTCTTTCAGTGAGCGGGAGCGACCCCAGCCTGTGGCGATTGACTCCAATGGCGCACTCGCGAAGGCGCTCGACGTTCTTGTCGTCGCGATCCAAGACAGTGGCGGGGCTGTTACTCACGACGCTTTACCCACGATTATGGCGGATGAAGTTCCTCTAGTGCTGCTTTTCCAGAATCTGATTGGCAACGCACTAAAGTATCGCCGGGTGCGCGAGGCGCCGCGCGTCCACGTTTCCGCGCAACGGACCGGCAACCTGTGGACCTTCTGCGTGAACGACAATGGCCTCGGCATTAAAGCAGAATACTTAGAGACAATCTTTGCACCATTCAAACGCCTCCACGGATCGGAGCACCCTGGCAGCGGCATCGGTCTGGCGATTTGCCAAAAAATTATCGAGCGTCAAGGGGGCAAGATTTGGGCCGAGTCTGAGCATGGGGAGGGATCTACATTTCGGTTTACGATCCCGGCGTAAAGGAGGTCGTCACGCTAAGTATGTCTGAACCTGCTTATTGAAGACACTTACGTGGGCAAATGTTTGTTGGAAGAGTGCTGCTAGCAGCCTGTGTCTAAACCGCCCGATTTTCCAGTTAGCCTGAAACGCCAGCCAAGGTGTAGTAATCTACATAGGTGCTTGGCTGATCGTATAGATCCGACCACCATGACAGAAAACAGCGCTCAACTGCCCTGATGACGGCCAAAATCGCGAAAATAGCTGCCACCGCCCGGTTGTAGGCGGCTTTGGGCTTGCCCGCTCCATATATGGACCTCAGCAGCAGCGCGAGATTGCACGCCGCGGCCTGAATGAGGAACTTCTTATGAACGTTCTTTATTCCTCGCACATAAAGCCGGTCCAGACCACCGGTATCAAACTGATGCGCGAAGTTGCGTTCGATTCTTTCGCCGCGTCGCCGCTGCAGCCGCTTGCCACGCTCACCTTGAATGCGCCGCCGGTTCCCGTAGACCGCTGTCTTAGCAGCCTCTTTGCCACGCCAGTTACGAGGACCACGATCCGGTTCAGCTATATAACTCCGCACGCCCAGTTCCTGGAGGCCCACGGCAACGTCGTTACTGTGATAACCCTTGTCCGCCACCACTTCCTCCATTCCGCCGGGATGCACTTCATAATTTCCTTCGGCCGTCTTTTCCGTGATCAATTCCGCCACCGCAAGCCCAGCTTCGATCACTGTTTCCTCTATCGTCGCCGTATCGGCGGCCGCTCCACCATGAGTGGTGACCGCGACAATAGCGCCAGTCTCCATGTCGACGGCGTTCTCGGCTTTGTAGGCCAGTGCGGTGCGCCCATCCTTCAGTTTCGTGATCTCTGCTTCGCCGTCGCTCGGGCTTTCCCAGTCTTCGTTCGAGGTCTTCTTACTGCGTTTGCGGTCCATGCGCAGCAAGGCGGCCGCGCCTTTGGCATCAATGCCTTCTGCTTCCGCCAAACCTTTCAAGTAAGCGCTGTAGCTCTCGCCTGTGTCGCGCCGGACGATCGACTTCATCGCCGCATTGGCTTCTAATGTGGTCGAATCGACGCCAATAGTTTTGCCTTTCATTAGGCCGCTCTGGGCTAGCCGCTCCAGCACCCAGTTAAAGACTCGTTGATGAGTTTCGGCGTCGATGAGCTGTCTGGTTCGCGAAATGGTGACGTGATCGGGCGTCTTCTCGTCGAGACCGATGGACAAGAACTGGCGCAGTGTCAGCGAATCGGCCAGCCGCCAGGCGATCCCGCGTTCGCTGTCGAGTCTTTCGAAGAAACCAATCATCATGACACGGAAGTAAAGGCCCGGCGCCAACGAAGGACGTCCTAGTGTCTCGTGATAGAACGGAGCGCAGTTGGTTTCGCAAAAGCTATCAAAGCCAGCCTTGTCTAGAATCTCGTTGAGGCGCTTGTAAAACGGGTGGCCCGGCGCCGTTGGCAACTCCGCTTCGTACCACAATCCCTCTTGCCTCTCGCGCTGCTTCCGCGTTCCCATCGCCATACCTTAAGTGTAATGCCAAAACATTATTAATCACAAATGTTTTGGGACCTTTAGACACAGGCTGCTGGACAAAGAATAGAAGTCAAAAACACCTGTTGGGGCTCACTGCAATTGGCGGAGATAAGCTATTATGTCTTGCATCTGCTTGCTTTTGAACTCTGTTAGATTTGGCATTCTTGACTCCGGTTTAAGCGATTGCGCATGCCCAATCCAAACCGCAAGATATGCATCATTATTGGGAAACGAATTCGATGCGATCAACCGGCGGCTTCCGATAGTGTCAGGTCCGGCGCGACGTGTCCCCCCGCCAGCGTCCCGCGAATTTGGTGACATAAGGAGCACGGACCGGCAAGGAAAATCTGCCGTCCCGCGAGCGCGGTATTGGTTGTCGGTTCGGCTCCAGGACTGCGCTGGTTCGCTACCCACGCTTCAAAATCGTCTGGCTCTTCGGCGACAACCAGAAGGCCCATATGCGCGTGCTGCGCTCCGCAGAATTCCGCACATTGCCCTTTGAAGGCGCCCGCCTCACTCGCTTCGACCCGAATGAAGTTAGGAAAACCGGGAATCAGATCAACCTTACCGTGCAAACTCGGCACCCAGAACGAGTGCATGACGTCTGCCGTCTCCAACTCGATATTGATTGGCCTATGCGCGGGAATGTGGATTTCGTTAGCTGTGGTAAATTGCTGATCGAGGGCGCCGTTGAGGTACTGCACTTCCCACCACCATTGGTGCCCGCCCAGGCGAATTTCTGGTTTGGAAACTGCCGCCCTCGCGCTCATGCCCATACCGTCATGCATTTCCCCGGACACGCCATGAATCGGGAAATCTGCCAACAGCTGCAGACCGAGCACAAAAATGACCGTGAGGATTAGAAGAGGGACCGCGAGGCCTCCTATCGCGATCCACACCTGGCCACCGCCGATATCGATGGGGACATGCTCCGCTAGGCTGCCTCTCCGCTTGGTAAAAGCCACCACTAGCAATACCCACATGATGAGAGTCACGGCCAGAAATAGGATGGTCATAAACCACGACAAGTCGGCGATGCCATGTGCCGCGGGTCCATGTGCATTGAAAGTGGACTGCAGCGAAGTGCAAGCTGAGAGGAGTAAAAACGCGCTTGAGACGGGAACCGATAAGAGAATACGATGCATTTGAATTCTCCTCCTCACTGCGGCTGCGTGTTCCGGGCGGAGGCCGGATAAATGTCCCCGCTGGGAATCTGTTCTTCGGCGGGCGTCGCAGGAGCATCCGGCTCCACAGGAGTATTCATAGATTTGATATAGGCAACCAGCTTCCACATCTGGCTCTCCGGAATCTTACTACCCCAGGCAGGCATGCCGTTTGATCGGCCATGGATGAGCGTGTTCATAATCTGATCGTCTCGGTTGCCATAGATCCAAACTTCATCGCGTAGACTCGGCCCCCATACCCCCGCCGCCGTGTATTCCGTGACAACCGGCACAGTTGTACCAGCCGAACAGACGCTTGCCCTCTCGCAAAGCGACAGCGTCCTTCAGATAAGGATCGATTCTGGCGTTTACCACGTTCGCACCTCCTGGGACGGGGCCCACGTTGGTGGCATCCGGGAAGGTCGAGCTCCCGCCGGCGGAGCTGGATGCATGGTAGCAGCCGGTCGTAAGCAGAACCGCTATCACAGCCACCTCACACCTAAAGCGCAAAGACATAGAGGGCGCCTCCGGGCAGTGTTTCTTTCTTCACGTTCCGCACGGCATTCACTCCACCAAGGGCGGCCGTAGGGTCATCCAGCGAAATCGAGGGAAAAGCAACAGAGCCGAGACCTCCTCCTACGCCTGAGTAGACCGCCACGTATTGTTTGCCGTCAGGTCCAAGAAACGTTATCGGGTTACCAACAATTCCAGACTCGGTCTTAAATTGCCAAAGCAATTTTTCGCTGCGCGCGTCTAGGGCGCGAAACCAGCCGTCCAGAGTGCCGTTGAACACGACATCGCCCCCGGTAGCGAGGACGCCAGCATACGCCGGTAGCGTTTTGCCGCTTACCTTCTAAACCTGCTTATGCTTGCCCACGTCCCAGCCAATCAAGCCGCCTGCATCCAAACCTTTCGGGATAAAATTCACAACATCAGCTCCAATGTAAGGAGTTCCCGGAATGTAATTTACCGGCATACCTTCGTAATCCATGCAGATGTGTGTCGCCGGGATGTAAAGCAATCCTGTTCGCGGCGAAAAAGCGGTTGGAAAAACACTCTTCCCTCCGACATTCGCAGGACAGATACCGAGAATCTTTTTGCCGGAATGCGTTTCCTTCTTTTCCACTCTGTTGGGGATGCCGGTTTTAAGGTCATATCCGGTGGACCAAGTCACCGGAACGAAGGGTTCGGCGGAGAGCAGTTCGCCCGTCTCGCGGTCCATCACCATGACGTAGCCCGTCTTGCCTGAGTTGATCAGCAGCTTTCGCATACGGCCACCCCACTGCATATCAACCAGAACGTCTTCCGCTTCCTGGTCGTAATCCCACCCCGAATGCGGCACAACTTGGTAAGCCCACTTTGCGTAGCCGGTGTCGGGGTTTCTGGCAAAAATACTAATGGCCCACTTGTTGTCGCCGGGCCGCATGTCCTCATTCCACGGGCCGGGATTGCCGCTGCCATAATAAATCAGGTTGAGTGTTGGGTCATAGGAAATCCATCCCCAGGTGGTGCTTCCTCCGATCTTCCACTGGTCGGGGCCCCAAGATTTAATCCCTAGGTCCTGCCCTTGATCCTTCTTATAAAAAGGTTTGAAGTCAGCCCCAAACCGCATATCGGCGTCCGAACCCGTTGTGAAGGCTTGCCATGTAATCTTGCCCGTCTTCAAGTCCAGGGCGGTGATTCTGCCCCGCGCTCGGAGTTCACCTCCGCTGATGCCGACCAAAACCGTATTTCTCACAATAATGGGAGCCATCGTTTCGGTTTCGGCCATCTTGATATCGCCTACCTGGGTCTTCCAGACCGGCTTTCCCGTGTTGGAATCCACCGCTATCGTAAATGCGTCCAGGGTGTTATAGATGATTTTGCCGTCCGCATAACTCGCCCCCCGGTTGACTGTGTCGCAGCAGGCAATGCCTACCGCTCGATTATCCGGATTTGGACTGAAGGTCCACCTCTGCGGAAATCCTGGTTTGGTGATGTCGAGGGCAATGAGGTCATTTGGAAACGGTGTGACCATATAAAGAGTGCCGTTCACCACAAGCGGCTGGCCTTCATGACCGTGGGCGATGCCGGTGGACTGCGTCGCAACCAGGTGCAGGTTCTGAACATTGGCTGTGTTGATCTTGTCCAGCGGACTGTAACGAAGATTGCCATAGTCGCCCGCCGGCATGGTCCACTGACCATCGGCGAGAGGTGCTACCGGCTGAATGCCGGGCAGTGAGCCGCGGTCTGTCATTTGACCAGACAAACAGAGCGTGCCGGCGCAAATCAAAAGGAGGGCGAGCTTTCGCATCTTTGATTTCCTCTTTCGTTGTTGCGCTTGTCTGCTCATCTTGTCCTCACGCACATCCGAAGGACAAAGAGCGGAATGCACAACCAGACTATGCCGGCGCCGAGTGTCAGGCTGACGTAAAGGCCTGCCAGGGACATGAATTCACTGCATTCTCGCCCCTCGGCATGCAGAAGGTCCTTTAACCCGGACAGCTTCTTCCAACTGCTGTAGGACAGGCCACCGGCGAGGATTGCCACCGAGAAAAGCAGGGTTGTCATGACGAAATAGACGGCCCGCGCTGCCGGGTGCGCGCTGGCTCCGCCAAACTCTTCTTCATGAATGCAGGCGCGCCATGTGATCAGTACATCAGTGAGTCCGGGACTTACCCACGCGACCGCAGAACCGGCGACCTGGAAATAAAGTCGGCTCGCTGGCCCGCTATTGGGGACCGCCGAATCATCGGGAAGCCAATCCGCGGGGGTGGAATTCGTCATGTTAGTAGACATACACTTGATAGTGAGGGACAAGATAGAGAAGAGCGACGACGAAAATCCATACGATGTCCACAAAGTGCCAATACAGCGCGACAACCCGATAAGGGCGGTGGGGAGGGATTTTCGTCGGCCCGTAGTTCGGCAAAATGGCCAAATAGCAGAGCATCAAAATGCCCATCGCCACATGCGCGGCATGGAATGTGGTGATGGTGTAAAAAATCGATCCGTATGAGTCGGTGAGGGGGGCAGCGTCTTCCAGTGATCCCTGTATTCGATTGTCTGGACCGCCAAAAAAACAAGCCCCATGCCGACCGTCAGAATGACCGCGAGGCGAGCTAGCGAGTAACGGCCCACCTTCACCATTCGTTCGCCCCACATCATCACCGCGCTGCTGGCAATCAAGATGGCTAGCATGACCAGGGCCAGGGTTAGTTTGGGTGGAACGTCAATGGCCCAACGGTCCTTGTTATTGCCAAGAAAGTAATAGCTGGCGAATAGACACACGAAGAGAGCTGCCTCCGTAATGATCACCATCGCTACGCCGTACACGCCGCGGTTAGGTTCAATCGGTCAGACGCCCGTTTGTTGGACTTGAGGTAATACCCCGGATTGAGCGGAGGAGATCATAGCTCGCCCTTGATGGGCCTCGGCCACAACCACACACAGCCCAGCAGAAAACATGCCATGACACCGGCCAAAGCAAACCACATGAGTTGAAAGACCAAGACAAGAAAAACAACAAACAGAGCGAGCGCAAGAAACAACGGAACCAAAGTCTCGCTGGGAATCGTTGCCGCTGAAATCGGTCTGGCGTCCAACATGCTGGATGTGATGGTGAGTCGCGCGTTAGAAAGCAACCGGTGGTTGTTCGGGTCGGCCTGTTCATCGTATTCGTCCCATAACGGATGTCGCGTGGTGACAGTAGGAATGTGCAGTACTTCGTAATCGGGCGGCGGCGAGGCAGTCGCCCATTCCAGTCCGTCCGAATTCCACGGATTTCCCCCCGCCATTTCACCCGAGCGTAAACTATTCACCGGGTTGACGATACTGATCAAAATCCCCACCCCGAGCAGAAAAGCACCGCCGGTCATGACTTCATTCATGGGCTCGAGTCCGAGACCCGTACCGTAAGTGTAAATGCGTCGCGGCATGCCCATCAGCCCGACAATGTGCATCGGAAAAAAGCCGAGGTTGAATCCAATGAACATGACCCAGAAGCTGAGCTTGCCCACCCGTTCATTCATCATCCGGCCTGTCATCTTCGGCAGCCAATAGTAAAAGCCGGCGAAGACCGGAAAGACGTTCGCGCCAATGAGCACGTAATGGATATGACCAACCACGTAATAGGAGTTATGCATTTGCCAGTCCACCGAAATAATACCTGTCACTACGCCGCTGAGACCTCCAATGACGAGAAGGGCGACCGAACCAAGCGCGTAGTACATTGCCGTCGTCGGCACAGGACGTCCCCTCCAGACAGTGGCCACCCACGCGAAAACCGTCACCGTCGTGAACAGCGATATGGTCATGCTTCCCGCGCTGAAGAAACTCATCGCTAGTTGTGACAGACCCACCGTGAACATGTGATGCAGCCAGACGCCGAAAGCCACGAGCCCCGTTAGCACCGTCGAGATTGCTACGTAGGTATATCCGACAATGGGGCGCCTTGAAAAAACCGGAATGATCAGAGACACCATACCAGTCGCGGGCAGAAAGATGATGTAGACCCATGGATGCCCGAAGAACCAGAAAAGCTGCTGCCAGAGCATAGGATTTCCGCCGCTCGCGATGTCGAAGAAGTGCATGCCGAAACGCCGCTCTAGTTCCAGAAACACGCACGCTACCGTCAGGGCGGGCATCGCAAACAGAACCACGCATGAGATAGTCAGGGTGCTGAAAAGAAAGAGAGGCATCTTGCTGATTGCCATCCCCGGCGCGCGAAACCTAACAGCCTGTGTCTAAAGTCA